>CAZWYK010000016.1:0-2214 GCA_964638205.1 uncultured Candidatus Cloacimonadota bacterium
TAATCGTTTTTTGCAAGTTGTAAGCTATTGATGCCGGAAAGTCCAGTAAACCCAAAACTTGGGGCTTCCAAAACAGATTTTACTCCAAATTTTGCACAAATTTCAATAATTTTATTGTTTAAAATAATGCGTTCGTAAGATGAACCCAAACCTTCATCACGATTTGAAAAATAGTTTTTCCAAGTTTTTAAAATCGGAATTGCCATCTATAAACCTTTGTACCAATCTGTAACAACTTTAAAGTTTGGAATAGTTTCAACGTGCTTTAGTCCGAGGTCTGCGTAACTATTTTGAGTGTCATAATACCAACTTTTGGAAATTAACTCAAAGCGAGAAACCCAAAGTTCATTTTTGAAAAATCGGGCAATATTTTCTCCAAAATCAAAGAATTTTGCTGGGATGATTTTATGATTTGGGTATTTTTTTTCGTTCAATTCTTGATTAATAAAATCAACAATTTCATTCAATTTCACGGGATATAAATCTGCCACATTATAGGTAGTTCCTGGCTTGAAATTAATTTCTGAAAGTTTGCTAAAAGCTTGCACGAGCAGTTCAATGTTGGTAAGATGGATTTTAACTTCTCGGTTGGGTAAAAACATCATTTGTTTATCAATAAGTTTTGTCAGTGTGAAAGGGAAGCCAAAATCATCTTCTCCGTAAGTGATGGCAGGTCTTACGATTACAGCATTTAATCCATTAAGCACATATTGCTGAATTAATTTTTCCGCATAAATTTTCGTGAAATGATAATAGTTGTCTTCTTGTTTTTCGGTAAAATTATTTGCTGGTAATTCTTTTGGAATTGCACCAAAAACTCCGACAGAAGAACAAAAAATAAATTTGGAGTTATTTTTTTTAGCATTAATAATCAGCTGTTCAGTTGCATTTACATTTGCATCAAAATATTGTTGTTTAGTAAATTTTCTACCGCCACGAATTGCCCCGATGTGAATAATTTGGTCAAACGAATTTTCGGATAGAAATTTGCGTAAATTTGGAATATCAGTTAAATCTAATTCAATGAATTTTACCTTGTTTTCAAATTCTGAAATTCGGTTTATGTTAGTGTTCGGTCTGATTATTGCAGTAATGTTATAGTTTTTATGTAATAGTTTACGTGCTATATTTTTACCGACAAAACCGCTAATTCCAGTCAAAAGACTTTTCATTATTTTTCCAAATAAAAAATAGGTATATTCTCATTTTGCAACATTTTTGCGGGGTTTAGTTGGGTTAATAAATTTGCAGTATATTCATCAAATTGGTTTGAAATTACTTCAAAGGCGGCAGGCAAAGGGTAGTGAAAATCAAGACAATGATTATCCGACGCTACGAAATGTGCAAATCCATAATCAATCATCTTAAAAGCAGTTTTTTGCGATTTTTCACCATATTTCCCAAAAAGGCTACCGGCGTTTATTTGTAAATAAATATCACGAAACATAAAATTCTCTGCCAATTCAAAATTTTTGATAATGGGTAAATATCGTTCGGGATGAGCGAGGATTGGTTTTAAATTTGCTTTTACAAGTTGATACAAAATATCGAATAAATTTGCTGGAAATTCAGTCATCATCGTTTCCACCAAAACATAATTTGTGTTGCCGATATTTAGTTTCTGATTTTGAATTATTTGTAGTGAGTTTTCATCAAGATAAACTTCACAACCTTGGTGTAATTTGATATTTTCATTTTCAACTGCTTTTTGGAGCTGTTTAAATTTTCCAGAAACAATTTCAGCTGTGTTGTGCCAATAATTTCGGATAAAATGAGGCGTGCAAACAATATCTGTGACACCATTTTTCGCCATGAATTTTACTTGCTCAATGGAATTTTCTAAACTTTGTGAACCGTCATCAATTTCAGGTAAAATGTGGGTGTGAATGTCTATCATTATCTTTTCACGCTGTGAATTGCGTCAGCAAATTCCCGAATTAATTTTGGGTTATTATTTTTTTCTAGAATATTCCCAGTTACGATAAAATCTGCCCCAGCTTTTGCTTTCTGAGCAGCTATTTCTGGTGTATCAATTCCACCACCGAGAATAATTGGCAAATCAACATTTTGGCGAATTGCTGTAATCATTTCATCTGGAACTGGATTTTTTGCACCACTTCCAGCATCCAGATAGATGGTTTTCATACCGAGATATTGTCCAGCCAAAGCGTGCGCAACAGCAATATCATTTTTTGTGCGTGGAAGTGGCATGCT
>CAZWYK010000016.1:2224-14508 GCA_964638205.1 uncultured Candidatus Cloacimonadota bacterium
GATGTTGTTTCGCCTGATTCTATCAGCATGTAGCCAGTTCCGATGGTTTCCAAATTGTGATGCTTGATGAGTGGTGCAGCACGAACTTGCTCACCGATAAGCATTTGCGGATTACGACTTGTGATGACGCTGAGAAGCAGAAGTGCATCTGCAAATGGTGAGACAAAATTAAAAATTCCAGGAAAAATTAAAACGGGAATTTTAACATTTTCTTTGATGATTTTCAAATTTTGCTCAAAATTATTCTTAAGCATAATACTACCACCAACCAAGATACCATCAGCACCATTTTTTTCGCACTTAATTGCAGTTTCAACGGCTTGGAATTTATTTAATTTGTCAGGGTCGATTAAGCAAAAATAACTTGCTCTTGTTTTTTTGAGTGCGATTAGTTTTTCATAAGTTTTCATATTTTCAATCCTAAAATTATTAGTAAAATGAACATGTCTATTTTGATGAATTTTGAAATTCGAGAAAGATTATTTTTTCCATAATTTTGTTTTAATGATGCGAAAAAAAGAAGTGTTGGTAGGACAGTAAAAGCACTCAAAGAGATGAAAGTAAAATCGGAAATTTGCTTTTGCCACCATAAAAATAGTGTAAATAAAATCGTAAAAATGGCGATGAAAAAAGCAATTTGAATTGTCTTTTTTACGCCCAAAATGAGCGCCAAAGTTTTTGCTTTCATTTTCGCATCACCTTCGATATCTTCGCAATCTTTAATCAATTCTCGTATAAACGTGAACAAAAATGCGAAAGTTGCAATCATCCAAATATTTGCTAAGTTTGCGTTACTAAAAGCACCATAAATAAAGGTGCTCGTTGCGATGTATGCCACAATCAAATTTCCGTAAAACGGCGTTAATTTGAAATATTTTGCATACAAAAATAAAATAATAGCATTGATAAATGCCAAAAAAATGCAATAAATATTATTTGTGAAAAAGGAGAAAAAACTACCAAAAATAAAGAGGATAATGCTGTAAATATAAGCACTTTTTAGAGCTATTTTTTTGGCTGGTAAAATGCGGTTTGGTCGATTAATTTTATCAATCTCAAAATCAAAATAATCGTTGATAACATAGCCTGCTGCTGCTATTAGTGTAGCAGAAATTGTGGCGAAAATAATTGCAAATAAATTTATGCTTTTTGCACTAATTATTGCACCAAAAATAACAGTAATTGCGACGAATAGGCAGTTTAGCGGACGCGTTATTTTTAAGAATGACATTTTATGGAAGCCGCTCTTTCACCATGTTGATAAACTCAATCATAATCTCATTATGTTCCATATTTTTGACGATATTATAGCAATCTCGCAAAAGTTTTTCTGCTTTATTTTTTGAGGTTTCCAGTCCAAAAACAGATGGATAGGTTGCTTTCATACTTTTTGAATCACTACCTGGTTCTTTGCCTAAAACTTCAAAACTACCAATTTCATCTAAAATGTCATCAACAATTTGGTATGCAAGTCCAAGATTTAATGCGAAATTTCCAAGTTTAATGCGTGTGTTTTCTTCCGTTTTTGCAAAAATACAAGCTAATTCCGTAGAAGCAAGCAGCAGTGAACCAGTTTTTTTCAAATGGATATAGTGAAGCGTATTTTTGTTTGCTTTTTTCTTTGCAGAAATGATGTCAACAGCCTGCCCGCCTATCATACCGTGCGTAGAGACAGCGTGTGTAAGAATGGAAATAGCATCAATTGCTTCTTTCTTGCTTTTCAATTTTGTTAGAGTTTCGATTGCTTTTGTGATAAGTGCATCGCCGGCTAAAATTGCAGTTGCATCTCCAAATTTTTTATGACAACTTGGTAAGCCTCTTCGCTCATCAGAATTGTCAGCGCTTGGTAAATCATCGTGAATAAGCGAAGCTGTGTGAACCATTTCGATTGCACAAGCTACTGGAAGCAAACGATCTAAACGTTTTAAGTTTTTTCTGCCAATAAGCATTTCGTAAGTTGCGAAAAACAGAATTGGACGCAATCTTTTGCCTTGGTTAAAAACGCTATAATGCATTGCCTCGTTTAATTTTTTTGGATAAGTATCGATTGGATCCATGAACTTTTTCATCGATGTCTCGAGCAGATCGGTTCGTGATTTAAAATATTCCTGAACTAACAATTTATCTCCTTTTTACGATAATTTTACTAATTTGCCAGTGCGAGCAGATTCATACATAGCCAAAATTAATTCGAGTGATTTTCTGCCACTTTCACCATCTGTTTTTGGCGTTGCAATTCCGTGTAAAACATCCACCACATTTTGCAAATAAGCTTGATGTCCAAATCCGTAAACACTAGTTGGGTTGGTAGATGCTTTTTCCACTAATTTATCGTCATCATCATATTTTTTGAATTCCCAATGTTCGATTTTATTAACGGCAATTCCACCGATTTTGACAGTTCCGTTTTTTCCCATAATAGTAATTGAACCTTCATAATTTTTAGGGAAAATGTTCATCGAAATATCTGCAACTCCAATGGCACCATTTTTGAATTTAATCAATCCACCACCTTGATCTTCTGCTTCGATTTGTTTGTCCATTGTGGCGGTAAAAGACATTACAGATTCGATTGGACCCATTATCCATTGAATCAGATCGAAATAGTGTGAAGCCTGATTCATGAAAGCACCGCCGTCATATTTCCAAGTTCCGCGCCACGGTGCCAAATCATAGTAGCTTTGTGGACGCGTCCAACGAACGGTAATATTAGCACTAAATAATTTTCCAAATCGATTTTTATCAATTGCTTTTTTCAACATTTGAATAGTGGAATTCAGTCGATTTTGTTTGACTACAAAAAGGTGAACACCATTTTTTTTACATGCATTGATGAGAGCATCAGCGGACTTTAAGTCGATTGCCATCGGTTTTTCAGTAACAACATTTATTTTTCTTTTGGCAGTTTCGATTCCCATTTCAGGATGCATTCCGCTTGGTGTGCAAATAATTACGCAATCAATTTTTTCATTGTCGAGCATTTTTTTATAATTAGTATAAAATTTTGGGATTCGGTATTTTTCTGCTGCTACGCTGGCACGTTCTGCGATAATGTCAGCACAGCAAACGATATCAGCGTTTTTGATTTCCGCAATTGCTTCAAAATGTTTAGCAGAAATTCGTCCGCATCCAATTAGTCCGAACTTAATTTTTTTCATAAAATTTCTCCTCATTCTCAAAATTCACCTAAATAAATATCCCACTTTATTGTCAATGATAAAATGGCTATAACTGATGAAAATATTATTTTCAGTAGTGAGTGGAATTCACTCAAAAACAAGAGTAAAAAGATGATTTAAATCGCGTAAGGTTAGAAAAATATAATGGTTACGTAAAAAGCTCTTGACAAATAAAACCCTATTTCAAACAAAGTCCACCATTGGAAAAATTAAAAAGGAGTTAATGATATGACAAAAGCAGATTTAGTAAGAATTGTTTCAGATGATACTGGGATTGTAAGAAAGGATGTGTCCTTGGCAGTTGACGCATTTTTGGAAGCAGTTAAAGATAGCCTTAAAGAGGGAAAACATATTGAGATTCGAGGCTTTGGAACTTATAAGTTGAAAATGCGCAAAGAACGAATTGGTAGAAACCCAAAAACGGAAGAAAAAGTGATAGTACCAGAAAGAACAGTGCCAACTTTTAAATTTTCTCGTGGACTCAAACAAGAAGTAAACGACGCAAATAAATAATTTAGGAGAAAAAATGCCAAGCGGAAAAAAGAAAAAAAGAAAGAAGATTTCAACTCACAAAAGAAAAAAACGCCTTCGTAAAAATCGCCATAAAAAGAAAGGTAAATAGATAAATAAAAAAAGCCACTTCAGGTGGCTTTTTTTATTTTTCATTGTAGACGATAATTCCACTTTGCCTTAATAATTTCGTCGTGATTCCATCGCCTTTTTTTAAATTGCTACTAAATGTGCCATCATAAATATTTTGAGATCCACAGGATGGTGAATTTTCTTTCAAAATAGCAGTTTTACAATTCAATAATTTAGCTATTCTTAGAGTTTCGATTGCACCTTTTTGAAATTGAATAGTAACATCCTTTCCACGTTTAGTAATGATTTTATTGCCTAAAATTTCAGCTGGAATTCGCGGTGTTGTAAGACCACCAAGTTGTTCGGGGCAAATTGGGATTGCATCACCATTTTGCACGAGTCTTACTATTTTTTCGTTGAAGTTGTTTTTGCCATCATATCGGCAATTTATCCCTGCTAAGCAAGCACTAACGATAATCATAATCTTTTTTTAAGTTCTGCTAAATAATTTAAAGTTTGCAGTGGTGTTAAATTATTTAAATCGAGATTTTTAATTTCATCTAAAATTTTATTTTTTTCGTCTGTTTTTTCAAAAATAGCATCGAAAATGTCCATTTGATTGGAAGGTTTTATGAATTTCTTTTTTGCTTTTGCAGTTAGACCCTGTGGACTGAGTTCATGTTCTTCTAAGTTTGCCAAAATTTCTTTGGCACGACTAATCACTTTTTGAGGAACACCAGCTAACCTTGCTACTTGGATTCCGTAGCTTTGGTCTGCACTACCGCGTTCAATTTTTCGTAAAAAGATAATTTTATCATTCCATTCTTTCACGACAACATTGTAATTTTTTACTTTTGGCAAAATGTTTTCTAATTCAGTAAGTTCGTGATAGTGAGTAGCAAAGAGGGTCTTTGCTGATATTTTTGGGTTATTATGGATGAATTCCACAATTGACCATGCCAAGCTCAGTCCATCAAATGTGCTAGTACCGCGTCCAATTTCATCTAGCAAAATAAGTGATTTTGGTGTAGCTGAATTTAAAATATTGGCGGTTTCAATCATCTCTACCAAGAAAGTACTCTGCCCCATTGCCAAATTATCGGAAGCACCAACTCGTGTAAAAACTTTGTCAAAAATTTGTAAATTTGCTTTTTCAGCAGGCACAAAACTACCCATTTGAGCCATAATTACGAGTAATCCGATTTGGCGTAAATAGGTTGACTTACCTGCCATGTTTGGTCCTGTAATGAGTGAAATTAGATTTTGCTGATCCATTTTTACATCGTTCGGAATGAACTCTTCATTTTCTAATAATTTTTCAATGACAGGATGTCGGCAACTTTTTATTTCAACAAAATTTTCATCATTGAATTTCGGGCGAATATAATTGCGTTTATGTGCGATAAAAGCGAGGTTTGTGAGTACATCAATACTGCTTAAAACAGATACAAACGCTTGCATTGTTTGTACTTTTTCAAAAAGTTTTTGGCGAATTTCCAGAAAAAGCTCATATTCTAAATTTTTAATACGCTCTTCTGCACCCAAAACTTTTGCCTCGTATTCTTTCAACTCGGGGCTGATGTAGCGTTCTGCATTTACCAAAGTTTGCTTGCGAATGTAGTATTCAGGAACTTCATTTTTGTGTGCTTTCGTAATTTCAATATAGTAACCAAAAACCTTATTATAATTGACTTTTAATGAGTTTATGCCAGTTTTTTCGCGTTCACTTTGTTCCAATTTTGCAATCCAACTTTTCCCACTTTTACTGACTTCTCGCAATTCATCTAAATCTTGGTTAAAACCAATTTTAATGATATTTCCATCTGTAATTTGAAGTGGTGGTTCCTCTTGGATTGAGCTGTCGATTAATGCCAAAATATCATCATAATTTTCGATATTTTCAGCGAGATTCTGCAATAATTTAGTTTCAAATTTTTGCAGAATTTCAGAAATCTGAGGAGCAGTTTGCAAATAGCTGTAAAGTGCTATAGCATCACGCGGAGTGGTACGAAGTGAACCAATTTTACTGAGAATTCGACTTAAATCTCCGACGGATGAAAAAATATTACGTAAATCAGAAGTTAGATGATAATGTTCGATAAGTTCAGTAACAGCATTTAGGCGCTCTTCAATTTGATGAACATCCAACAGTGGATTTAGCATCCAATCTTGGATTTTGCGGCTACCCATCGGTGTTTTGGTGTTATCTAAAATAGAAATGAGGGTGCCAAAATTTGTGCCATAACGAATGGACTTGGTTAATTCTAAATTGCGTCTGGAAATTTCATCAAGTTGTAGGAAGTTTTCCAGTGAATAAACTTGTAAATTTATTATGTGGTTTAATTCGCTATTTTTCAATGATTTAATGTATGATAATGCCACTCCGGCAGCAGTTGTTGCCGCTTTTTTATTTTTAGTGCCGAAACCTTCTAATGTAGTGGTCCCAAAATGTTTTTTTAGTGTCTGAATGGCTTCTTTTGGCTCGAAAAACCAGCTGTCAAAAATAGTGATGTTCAACGCATAGTTTAGTTTGAATTTAAGTAGTTTTTTTTTTATTTCTTCGTTTTGAACGATAATTTCTGCTGGTTTTAATCTTTCAATTTCGCTGTAAATTTGTGATGTTTTTAATTCAGTAGTTGTAAAATCACCAGTTGAAACATCAATTGCCGAAAATCCAATTTTATTTTCAACTTCACAAATTGCTACTAAAAAATTATGATCATTTTTGCTGATAAATTTGCCTTCGATAATGGAGCCAGGCGTGATGATATCCACAATGCCGCGTTTTACTAAACCGTTCGCATTTTTTGGGTTTTCGAGCTGTTCGCAAATCACTATTTTTCGCCCAGCTTTGACGAGTTTTCCCAAATAATTTTCCAAAGCGTGATAAGGAAAACCTGCGAGCGGAATGGGGTTATCAGCTTTTTTGTCGCGCGCCGTCAGGGTTATTCCTAAAATCTTTGAAGTTTCACTGGCATCATCAAAAAAAGTTTCATAAAAATCACCCATCCTGAATAAAATTATTTTGTCTGGATGTTGAGTTTTAATTTCCATAAATTGCTTCAACATAGGGGTTAATTTGCGATTTTCCATATTATCGAACGATGCGACTGCCACTGATATTTATTTGTTTTAGTTGATCGGAAATTTCTTTTAATTTCAACTCATTTTCGATTGGTCCAATCGCGACAACAAACAGCCTTACACCATTTTTTGTTTTGGTGAAAATGATTGGATTTAATTTAATGTTTTTCATGTTTTGCCACATTTTTTTTGCATTTTTTTCTACACTAAACGCGCCAAT
This sequence comes from uncultured Candidatus Cloacimonadota bacterium, assembly GCA_964638205.1. Classification (GTDB taxonomy): domain Bacteria; phylum Cloacimonadota; class Cloacimonadia; order Cloacimonadales; family TCS61; genus TCS61. The sequence goes on from CAZWYK010000016.1 coordinate 9,290, forward strand.
TTGGTAATAAATTTTTGCGTCATTTAAAATAGGTAATTTAGATTTTAGTGCTTCAATTTCTTCAAACTTAGTTTCGGATTTTTCCTCAAATTTTAGAGAATTACTTTTCTGTAATTGGAAAATTCTTTCATCTGCTAAACTGCAAACATCTGAGTGGGGTGCGATTTGTTTCACTTTTTTGTAGCAGTTGTTGGCATTAGAAAAATTTTCCATAAATTCGTAACAATTTCCCATTTTATAGTAAAGAAATGGGATTTCATTTTTAATGTATTCGGAAGTTCGGAGCGATTCTAAAGTGTTGAGGGAGCGTTTGAACATCTTTTGTTGAAAATATCCTTCTGCTATGAAAAAATAGGCGAGTTCAATTTTATCAAAATCATTTGATTTCATAATGAATTTTTGTGCTGAAATAATCGCATCTTGATAATTATTTTGAGCTAACTTTATTTGTGTTTCCCAAAAATATTTTTCCGAAATTTTAGGCAGAGTGATTTTGATTAAATAGTCATTTGCTTTTGTAAAATTTTCAGCTAAAATATTCATTTTAACTAATTCTAAGAATGCTAATTGTCCCCAAATATGATTGCTGTTATTTTCGGCAAAAGTTAGGTAATTGTCATGAATATCGGTGGTTATATTTTTTAAATCAGCAAATTCTTGTGCTAAATTAGCGTACAAAACACGAAGGGTCAAAATAAAAAAAAGAATGATGAATTTCACTGTTTTTTTTTCCGTAAAATCCCATTTGGTGGAATCGATTTACCTACAAAAAGTCTGATTTTTGTGTTCGGTTTTGTGAACAATATTGGTTCATTATTTTCATCGTTAATTTGAGTAACTTTTATCTTACAATCATCTTCAAAATTTGGAAAAATCAGCTCAATATTTTCACCAACTGTAAATTTTGAACGGACTTTAATTGTAGCAAAATCACCATCAATATCAACCACTTCACCGAGAAATTGATATTCGCGAATGTATGCAGAAGATTCGTGATTTTGCATATCATCAGAATTGAAATTTTCAAAAAAACCTTCCGAATATTCACGGTGGCTTATTTTGTTCAACTCATTCTTCAAAAGAACAGAGTTATGTGTAGTTAAATCATTGATAGCCTGCTTGTAAACACGCGTTACATTTGCGACATAATACAAACTTTTCATACGTCCTTCAATTTTTATACTATCAATTCCGGCAGCAATTATTTGTTGGATTTTATCGAAAAGTGAAAGGTCTTTTGAATTCAAAATATAGGTGCCATAATGGTCTTCTTCGATTGGAAATTGTTCGTTCGGGCGTGTTTCTTCAGTTAATTTGTATTCCCATCGGCAAGGTTGGGTGCATTCACCCTTGTTTGCGTCGCGTTTGTTCAGAAACGAGCTGAGTAAGCAGCGTCCAGAATAGGACATACACATCGCTCCGTGCACGAACATTTCAAGTTCTATTCTCGGTACTTTTTCTTTGATTTCACGAATCTCATTTATGGAAAGTTCGCGTGCCAAAATAATTCGTTCTGCCCCCAATTTTTGCCAAAACTCTGCTGATTTCCACGATACGACATTAGCTTGTGTGCTTATGTGAATTGGTATTTTTGGGGCAAATTGTTTTGCCAAATTAAAGATAGCTGGATCGGAAATAATGAGGGCATCAACTCCGATTTTTTGCAGAAATTGTAGGTAATCAGAGATTTTATCAATGTCAGAATTATGTGCAAAAATATTTACAGTTATATAAATTTTGACACTATTTTCGTGACAAAAACTTACTGCTTCAACTAATTCTTCATGAGAGAAATTTACACTTTTTGCTCGCAAACCGAACATTTTACCGGCAGCATAAACTGCATCAGCACCGTACATCACGGCGAACTTTAGTTTTTCGAAATTTCCAGCGGGGGAAAGGATTTCCATTGTTTAAAGGAGATACTTATTTACTCATCAAATTCAAAAAATCTTGGTTATTTTCGGTGACTTTCATTTTATTCTTCAACATTTCAATCGCTTTGAAAGGACTCATCTCGCGCAAGAATTTACGCAATACGAACATTCTTTGGATTTCCAATTCAGAAAGGAGTAACTCTTCTCGTCGTGTACCAGATTTAACAAGATCAATAGCTGGGTATATTCGCATATCACTGATAGAACGGTCTAAGACCAACTCCATATTTCCTGTTCCTTTGAATTCTTCGAAAATAACTTGGTCCATTCTACTGCCAGTATCGACGAGTGCCGTTGCGATAATTGTTAAACTGCCAGATTCTAAAGTATTTCTTGCCGAGCCGAAGAATTTTTTGGGTCGATGTAGTGAGCCGGCATCAAGACCACCAGAAAGTACCCTACCACTTGAAGGTTGGTTCATATTGTAGGCGCGTGCCAAACGCGTAATACTATCTAGCATGATGACAACATCTTTACCGAGCTCTACCATTCGTTTTGCTTTTTCAATTGCCATTTCAGCAACCTTGATGTGATTTTCTGGTTTTTCATCAAAAGTAGAACTGATAACTTCTGAATTTTCTGGAATTAAAATTTTCTTCATCTCGGTAACTTCTTCTGGTCTTTCATCGACCAAAAGCACGATGAGGTGTACTTCTTTATGGTTGGAAAGAATAGCATTTGCTACTTTTTGCATAATGACTGTTTTTCCAGTTCGAGGCGCTGCCACAATAAGTCCTCTTTGTCCTTTTCCAATTGGTGTAAAAAGGTCGATTGTGCGAGCGGTAAAGTCGTTTTTTTTAGATTCCAAGACCAATCGTTCTTCCGGGTAATACGGGGTAAGCTTTTCGAATGATCTGGCGCGTTGATTTATCTTTGGGTCATCATAGTTTACCGAGTCAACACGAATGAGTGCATAATATTTTTCATCTTTTTTAGGTGCACGAACCGGACCAGAGATAACATTTCCTCTTTTTAATCCGAATAATTTTATTTGGGAAGTTGAAATGTAAACATCACTTCTGCCAGCGGTGTAATTGTTTTTTGCAAATCGCAAGAAACCATAACCATTTTGCATAATTTCCAAGCAACCACTCACAAAAGAAAGTCCTTCTTGGTTGGATTTGATCTCTAAAATTTTATGAATTAACTCATTTTTTTTTAATGTTTCTAAATTTGAAATTTCGAGTTTTTTTGCGATTTTTTTTAAATCTTTTACATTTTCTTGAAACAGATTATTGCTTTTATCAGCCATAGTACTCCCCTAAAATTGTCCTTTTATAACAGATTTTGACACTTCAATGAGTGAATATATCAAAACTTTGAGATTATATTTTGATGTCAAGCATTTAATTAGTTTGAAAATTCACTTGACATTTTAATGTAGATATTTTTCAAAAACAGAACCAAGAAAAAGGGAGGAATTTATGAAAAGAAATTTGGTTATTTTTGTTTTAGGTTTAATGGTTGTGGGATTATCTGCAACAACGATTTATGACATTCAGTTTACAACTGATGCGGGTGATGGCACTTATCCATCTCCGATGAATGGCGAAGAGGTGACAGTTACAGGGATTGTTACAGGAAATGCTGGAACTGGATTCTATATCAGCGATCCAGAAGGTGGCGCGTGGCACGGAATTTATGTCTATTCTTATGACTATAATCCAAGCGTGGGTGACGAAGTAGAAGTATTTGGTGAAATTACTGAGTATTACGGGTTAACTGAGATTGGTTACGCAACTATGACAGTTCTTAGTTCTGATAATCAGGTTCCAACACCACTTTCGGTTACAACCGAAGAGTTGGTAGATGGAGCTGATGCGGAATGTTTTGAGGGCTGTTTGGTAGAATTAAGCACCGTTGTTGTAACTCAAGAAGTGGATGGTTACGGACAATGGTATGTAACTGATACCTCTGGAACATCTTGTCAAATTGATGATGGTATGTTTTCTTATGAACCACAAATCGAAGAAGTGATTGGTTTTATCATTGGAATCGTAGATTATTCATACGACGAATATGCCGTAAATCCGCGTTCGGCAGATGATATTGGTGCAGAGATTGAACCACCACCATTAGTAAACATTTTTGATGTTCAATATACCCAAAATGCTGGTGAAGATGGAACTTACCCATCCGATTACGATGGCGAAAATGTAACTGTGGAAGGCATTGTTACAGCAACTGGTTTTGCTGGTGGAAAATATTTCATTTCCGATCCAGATGGCGGTGCTTGGAACGGGCTTTATGTTTACGATTCGGTAAATTCCCCAGCTGTTGGTGATGAAGTAGAACTTATGGGAAAAATTTCTGAATATTATGGTTTAACAGAGTTAACAGATATTTTTGGTTTTGAAATATTGAGTAGTGGAAATACTCTTCCAAATGCTGTTGAAATTTCAACTTTATCACTTTCTAATAGTGAAGAATACGAAGGCGTTTTGGTGAAAATTACTGATGTTACAGTTGCTGCAATTCAAGATGAAAATGGACAGTGGTTTGTGGATGATGGTAGTGGTCAATGCCAAATCGATGATGGTTTTTTCTATCTTGATGAAGCAGGTATTGTTCTGAATATTGGTGATGAATGGTCTTCTATAACTGGTGTTGTAGACTATAGTTACGATGAATTTGGTTTACATCCGCGAACGACAGAAGATATGGTTACTGGTGGTGGCTCCGCCGATGAAAATCAAATTGATATCGTTGTCTTGAACAACTATCCAAATCCATTTAACGCTTCGACTAAGATTAGTTTTTCAATGAATGAAACTGCAAATGCTTCGATTGAGATTTTCAATTTGAAGGGACAACTTGTAGAAAAATTTAGTGTAAATTCAAACCAAAATTCAATTGTTTGGAACGCAGAAAATCAAGCTTCTGGCGTTTATCTTTATAAGATGAAATCGAATGGCAGATATACATCGACAAAGAAAATGATTCTTTTGAAATAAGAGATGTAAAATTTTATAATTAGCCGTCTCGATATTTCGGGACGGTTTTTTATTGAGGAGAAAAAATGGGAAAAAAGATAAATACTTTTTTGGGATTTTCAATTGTGGGAGGCTTAGGCTATTTTGCTTTTCAGGTTTACCGCAAAATAAAAGGTGCCATCGAATTGGACAAAACTCTCCCACAGTACTTAGAGAATTTACTGGGCGAAAAACCGGCATCATTTAATGTTAATTTAGAGTTTTCTGGAACTAGTATAGAGATAATATTTTCTCAAAAAATTATTGATGAAAATGAAAACATCGAGCAAATAATCAGAGATTATGTCAG
>CAZWYK010000017.1:0-14316 GCA_964638205.1 uncultured Candidatus Cloacimonadota bacterium
ATGTACAAAAGAGTACTTTTACCACTTCCAGACTCGCCAGTTATCGCAATCTATTCACCTTCTTCAACGGTTAGATTTATACCTTTTAATATCTCTAACTTCTCCGAAATTTCCCAAAAACTTTTTTGTAAATTTTCTACTCTTAAAATTGACATTATTGATTCCTTAGTACTTCTATAATTTTCAAATTATTTATTTTTTTTAACGGAATAGCACTCGCTAAAAACACAATTAATAGCGAGGTTAACAAAATTATACTCCAACTTAGAACACTAAATTCAACATGAATTTTATCCAGAAGATAAACATCACCTTTTAGAGCAAAAAATTTTTGCCAACTCAAAAATTTAGCAATTAATACACCAAAAATCTGACCAACCGTGATGGCAAAAATTGCAACAAATATCGTTTTAAATAAAAATATTTTTTGCAAGAGATAGTTTGATGTTCCGAGGGTTTTCAAAATGCCAATTTCTTGTTTTTTTTCAATAATAGTGGTAGCAACAGAACTTACAACATTGAATGAAGCAATGAGAACAAGAAAACTCAAAATAATAAAAATTATCCATTTTTCTAATTTTAAAAGGGTAAAAAGATTACTATTAAAATATATCCACGAATTAATTTGATATTTGTAGTCTAATAAATATTCCCATTTATACGCAAGATAATCAGCTTTTTCAACAAAATTTTCTTTTAATTTTACTTCCATCATCGTGAAACTTTTGGGAATTTCAGCAAATTGTGCAGCTGTCTCTAAATTAATAAAAACATATTTGCTATCGTATTCATACATACCTGATTTATAAAAACCTACAACTTTTAGCTTTTTCTCTTTCTGTTGTAAGCCAAATGATGTAATTTTAGCACCAATTGAGCTGATAATTTTGAATTCATCACCCAATTTTAAGTTTAGTTCTTTTGCTAAACGATAACCAATAACAGCATCATTTTCATGTAAAAGTTGGTAATCTCCTTCAAAAATAAATTTGTGATACGCAACGGGAAGTTGTTCGTTTTGCCATTCGATTCCACGAATTATTGCACCCTTCACTCTGTCCAAATTGGAACACATTGATTGCGTTACGACAATTTTCCCAAAACATGCAATTTCTTCTTGGGCAGACAATAATGAATCTAATTCTATCGCTTTTTTAGCGTCAATTTTATCATCAGAGCTAAATATATAGATGTGAGAATTAACATCTAAAATTGTATTTTTTAATGCTTTTTCGTAACCATCGAAAATGGCTAAAGCCACAGTAAGAGTAGACACAGAGATTATGATTCCTAAAATCATAAACATTGTATCAAATTTTAACCACTCCTTTTTGGGAGATCTAAAAAACTTTTTTAGAAAAAACAATGCAATTTTATTCATAGTGCGCTTCATAATCAAAAAGTGCATTTTTCTGTCAATAAATGAATGCAGTAATTTGAAATCAATAAAATTTCTTGCTAAATTTGAACCTTTTTTTTTTGCTGTTAAAGTATAGAAAATTTGGAGGAACTTATGTTCAAAAAAACTTTAATTATTCTTTTTTTGCTATTTAATATTGTTGTTGGTGCACGTGAAATTACCATCGAAAATTTTGAAAATGAAGATTTATATTTAACTTCATATATCGGTGAGGATAATGAACCTTTCTCGTGGCAACTTGACACCGAAAATACTGTTAACGAGACATCACTTCAGTCCCTAAAAATTTATGGAAATTGCTGGAAAATTAAAAATATTGAGCCGATGTTATTGAACTTGGGCGATGTTTGGCAAATATCCTGTTTTGTGGAGGATAAAGGAGAAATTCATGCTATTGGTTTTGGTGATGGAGAAAATGAACTTTTCTATTCATTGGACGGAACAGAATTGCTTAATATGGATGAATGGATTACTGTAAATCAAGGTGCATTCTCGGAAAACGAGTGGAACAACATCGAACTCCCAATTGCTTCTGATTGGCTAGCATGGTTCGATGAATTTCCACAAATCACTCAGATAATTTTTGTGAACGATAATGATAACAGCGATGGTGTCGTTTATTTTGATAATTTAATTGATATTACCGGTGATTTACCCATTAATCCCGAAGTTGAAATTTCCTATTCCATTGGTGAAATTTACCGAAATGTAAATGGAGAAAGAAGTGTCGAAGTACAATTTGATTGCGATATAATGGACCCAGATAGCGATGAACATTCATTTTATTGGAATTTTGGCAATAATGAAATAAGTGAAATTCAAAATCCTAATCACACATTTTTAATCGAAGATGACCATACCTACACTGTTCATTTACAGGTTTCCGATGAATCGAATTATCACGGTTACGACAGTTGTCAAATAGAGGTTGACGAGGGCGAAACTTCATTTCCATTAACGATGAATTTTGTGGGTGACATTATGCTCGGACGATATTATGAATCGGCAGGCGGAATCATTCCGACACAAGGAGTGGAAGCAATTTTCGAACCAACTCTCTCTATTTTAGGCGATGCAGCTGATATCACAGTGGCAAATTTGGAATGCCCACTTACCACCCATTCTACACATCACCCAACCAAAACCATCTATTTCAAGGGTGCACCAGAAAATGTAGACGGTTTAACTTATGCCGGTATCGACCTAGTTTGTCTTGCAAATAACCATGTTATCGACTATATGGCAGAAGGTATGAACGAAACAAAAGCAGTTTTAGACGAAGCTGGCATTCTTCATTCTGGGGCTGGTATGAATTCCCGCGAGGCTTATGAGCCGTTGTTTTATTCCCAAAAAGGTGTAAATTTAGCATTTTTGCGATCTAGTGATAGAACAGGTCAATACAACAACTACCAGCCATACTTAAACGCTGGGCACAATAAATTTGGATTTGCTTATATGACACCATTCTATGTTTCACAACAACTCGCAGCAATGGAAAGCATTGCAGATTTAAAAATTGTGGAAACACATTCTGGTAGTGAATATTCGACTGAGCCTGGTTCGAATTACGACTATTTTTCCACTTTCGAAAATTGGAATGAAGTTGATTTTGCAGAGGACGAAGATTTCACGCCACGCATTGACATTCCGCACATGTGGGACATCGAAATTCGCCATTTTTTTATCGATAATGGTGCCGACATTGTCATCTGCCACCACCCACATGTTATTCAAGGTTTAGAAATTTACAACGGAAAATTGATCGCTCATTCTTTGGGAAACTTTGCGTTTGACCTCTCCTATTTTGAAACATTTCCATCCATGATTTTGAATACCAAAATTAATGAAACTGGATTTTATGAATACTCCGTAAAGCCTGTATTCATAGATGATTACATCCCACAAACTGCAATTGGAAAATTGGGAAATCACATTTTAGATTATATCGCAATGAAATCTCGAAATTTACAGACAATCCTATCTGTTGACCGCGAAAACCACGAAGCATTCGTCGTGGTTGATTCCGAAAACGCACTCGAAGAAATTGTCCAATACGAAGAAAATCTTACTTTTTCACAAAATGGAGATTATTACCTTTCCAATGTGATTAAACTGCCTAAAAATGGTAGCATCTCTTCAATAGAAAACATCTCAAATGGGAACGATTTTGAGTACCGAGTTGGCCGCGAATTAGTTTGGTTTGGAAATTTTGAAGATGAGGGAGCTTCCACTTGGAACGTAAATAGTAACCACGAATGGATTGATGAAATTGAATTTTTTGACGGTGAAAAATCTCTTTGCATTCAGAACAATTCTGATTATTGGGATAACTATATGACCAACTTGGAAAACCGCATCAAAAAAATTTCCAACAACAGCTATTCCGTGCACGGTGCGGTAAAAACACAGAATGGAAGTGGCGTCACCGTTGAAATCCGCTTTTATCAAAGTAGAAGTGGCGGAACTCTTTTGGGAAGCGAAAACTTGCAAATAGTGGAAGGAAATACCGATTGGACAGAATATTTTGCGGAAATTGAAGTGCCAGATAATGCATACTATTTTGATGTGGTAGCGACGAGTAACCCACCCGAAAATAATGAAAGCTTTGCGTGGTTCGATGATGTTGGCTTAATTCAATGGGAAAATTGGCAGACTTATTTTGGAGTAAGTTCTGAAGTGATAAATCCAAATGATTACTACTACGTACAGGTTAAATCTAACGAACCGATTGAAGACGCAATCATCACTTTTAACGAAACAAATTATTTTGAAAATCCTTCAAATATAGATGATTATGAATTGGAAATCAACCATTTTGGATTGAAAAATTTTCCAAATCCATTTAGTAGCAAAACGACAATAAATTTCTCACTTATCGCAGAAAATACGAAAAATGTAGAAATATCAATTTATAATATCAAAGGACAAAAAGTAAAAACTTTTTCCAGTCAACAAATCAACAATTCGGCAAATCGACAAATAATTTGGAATGCCGAAAAATTTGCAAGTGGAATCTATCTGTATCAACTTAAAATCGATGGAAAAGCAGTTGCTACGAAAAAATGTTTGTTGTTAAAATAATTTTAGCTTTTGTTTAAATCCTGATCGCACAGCATAATTCATTATGTGATAGTTTGTTACAGAAAAGTATTGGTCGGGATGAGAAGATTTGAACTTCCGACCTTTCGCCCCCCAGACGAACGCGCTAACCGAACTGCGCCACATCCCGACAATGGTCAAACTTCAAAACACACTTCTTGCTGACAAGTGTTTTCTCAACGAAAAATTGACATAATAAGCAAATTTCAATTTTTGGCAAGCAGAGGAAAAGATGAGTTTAATTTCGATTTCAAATATGTTTCATAGTTTTGGCATCAACGAGATTTTTGACGATGTAAATTTCTCGATTGAGCAAAACAGCAAAATTGGTTTAGTTGGTAAAAATGGTTGCGGAAAGACCACTTTATTTAACATAATTAAGCAAAATATCATGGCAGATAAAGGCATTTTGCATAAAGCTAAATCTACTAATATTGCTTATTTAACCCAGGAACCAGAACTTATTCCTGAACAAACATTAGAAGAGTGCGTATCACTTTCTCGCTTGGATCAAATTGAATTGGAAAACGAATTAGAAATCTTTGAAAAAAACCTTTCAAATGATGAAGTAACTTTATCAAAATACGCCAAACTTCAGGAAAAATTTGAATTGATGGGTGGTTACAATTTCAAAACAGAAATGAAACTTGTACTCACAAATTTAAAATTCCCCAAAACTGTTTGGCATCGCAAGATAAAAAGTTTCAGTGGTGGCGAATTATCAAGGATTCAGTTGGCAAAAATCTTATTACAACCTTTTGATTTACTCCTGCTCGATGAACCAACAAATCATCTTGATATCGAGATGATTTTTTGGCTTGAAAAATATCTACGTAACCTACAAAAACCATATTTAATCATATCTCATGACCGCTATTTTTTAGACAATACGGTTATCAAAATTGCAGAAATTCGTAATAAATCAATCAGCCTTTTTTCTGGAAATTATAGTTTTTACAAAACCGAGTTAGCAGCACGTTTAAAATTAGAAGAAAAAACATTTAAAAAACAACAAAAAAAAATTGAGCGAATGGAAAAACAAATTGACCAATATCGCATTTGGGGACGAGCTCGTGATAGCGAAGTAATGTTCAAAAGGGCCAAAGAATTGGAAAAAAGATTGGCTAAAATCGAGCGAGTTGAAGCACCCAAAAATGATAAAAAAATAAAGCTTGATTTCGAAACAAAAAATAGAAGTGGAAACGATGTTTTCACACTGGAAAATGTGAGTTTTGGCTTTGCTGGTAAAACTTTAGCAAAAGATGTAAATTTACGCATTTTTTATCAAGATAAAATCTCCCTTCTGGGCAAAAATGGTTGTGGAAAAACAACTTTCTTAAAATTGTTAAATGATGAATTAACGCCACTTGAAGGCACATTAAAAAAGGGTGCCAGCATCAAAGTTGGCTATTACGATCAGATGCATCTCAAATTAAATAATGCACTCAATGTGATGGAAACAATTTGGGAATTAGTTCCATTTGAAACAAAGGGATATATTTTATCTTTTTTAGCGCGTTTCGGCTTTGTAGGTGACGATGTAGAGAAAAGCGTTTCCATTCTTTCTGGTGGTGAAAAAGCGCGCTTATATTTGGCAAAATTAATTCACGAAAAACCCAATTTCCTTATTTTAGATGAGCCGACAAATCACTTGGATATCGACATGATTTTTTATCTTGAAAAAGCACTTTTGGCGTTTGAAGGAACAATTATCTTTGTTTCTCACGATCGCTACTTAATTGAACATATCGCTGATAAAAAGTGGATTTTCAAAAATAATTCGATTGTCGAAACAACCGAAAAATTAGAAAATTTATTCTTTCAAAAAGAAAAAAGAAAACAAAAAATAATAGCTGATGTTTCATCCCCAAAAAACAAAAAAACAAACCCACTTGTATTAAAAAAATTGTTGGATGAAATTGAAAATCTGCAAACAGAATTTGATGAAAAAACAGAAAAATTAGCAATTTCAGAAAACAAGTTTACTAATGCAAATATTTATTCAAACAAAAATGAATTGAAATTCTTAACTCAAAAAGTGAACAAAATGAAGCTTGATTTGACAACTTTATCAAAAACTATTGAGCTTTTGGAAAACAAATATTTGGAACTATTATGAAAATAGGATTTACGACATCTTTTCCCGTTGAAATTGCATTTGCAGCTGGTCACACTCCGTTTGATTTAAATAATATCTTTGTTACACAAAATGCAAAAAATCTCGTGGAAAAAGCTGAATTTGATGGCTATCCCCGCAATGTTTGTAGCTGGATAAAAGGAATGTATAGTGTCATTTTAGAAGCTGAAATTGATGCCGTAGTTGGCGTGGTAGAGGGCGATTGTTCTAACACGCACTCTTTGATGTCAACGCTGATAGATAAGGATATCAATGTTATTTCATTTTCATTTCCACACGCCCGAGATAGAGAAAAATTAGAAAATGAAATCGCTAAATTAGAAACATACTTTGAAGTAAAACATTCAGCTGTTTTGAAAGTAAAAAAACGACTCGACAAAATTCGCAAAAAATTGATTTATCTAGATGAATTAACCTATTTGCAAAATAAAGTTTCTGGATTAGAAAATCATTTTTGGTTGGTAAATTCTTCCGATTTCAATGGTAATCCCGACAATTTTGAAAAAGACTTGGATGATTTTTTGGCAAAAGCAGAAAAACGAACTCCACTAAAATCAGATTTTCGTTTTGGATTTTTGGGAGTGCCACCGATTATTTCAAATTTATATGATTTTCTAGCGGAAAATAAAATTAATGTGGTTTTCAACGAAATACAACGCCAATTTAGTATGCCTTTTTTAGCAAAAAATTTAACTGAACAATATTTGCAATACACTTATCCTTACAGCATTTTTGACCGCCTGAAAGATATTCAACAAGAGATTAAAACGCGTAAATTAGACGCAGTTATCAGCTATTCACAAGCATTTTGTCATCGCCAAATTGACAATATTCTCATCAAAAAATATGTAGATATTCCGCTCTTAACGATTGAGGGAGACCAACCCGGCGAACTTGATGCACGCACAAAATTGCGCATCGAAAGTTTTTTAGATATGTTGCAATATTAAGTACCCGCAGATTTTCCGGCTACAAAACCAGTACTCCACGCAATTTGCAGATTAAACCCACCGGTATAAGCATCTACATCGATAATTTCACCAGCAAAAAATAGATTTTTTTCTATTTTTGATTCCATTGTTTTAGGGTTAATTTCTTTCACATCTACCCCGCCCGAGGTGATGATTGCCTCTTTTATTGAACGCAATTTTGACAATTTAATTTCAAGATTTTTGAGAAAGTGCAATAAGCATTTTCTTTCTGTTTTAGATATTTGATTAACTTGTTTATTTGCTGAAATCCCAGTAAATTTAATGAAAATCGGAATCATTTTTTTGGGTAAAAATAATTTCAAAACAGTTTCAAATTGTTTTTTGGGATTTTCGGCAAAATCACGTTGAATACGAATATTCAATTTTTCCTCTGTTAATGCAGGTTTTAGATCAATAATCAATTTATGATTTTCTACTTTATGAAGGTGTGAACTCGCCGAAAGAATAAGCGGTCCCGAAACGCCAAAGTGAGTAAAAAGCATTTCGCCAAAATCATCATAAACTATTTTATTATTTGCATCATAAATTTTTATAGACGCATTTTTTAATGATAATCCCTGTAATTCCGTCACCCATTTTTCTGTCGTTTCGATGGGCACAAGGGATGGTTTAAATTTATTGATTTTATGTCCAAATTTTCTAGCAAATTTATAGCCGTCACCAGTAGAACCAGTTCCCGGATATGACTTTCCGCCCGTTGCAATGATTAATTTTTCAGCTCGTAACACTTCGCCATTTGCCAATTTTATTGCAAATATTTTGCCAACCCTCAAAATATCTTTCGCTGCTTGATAAATAATTGTTACATCTATTTTTTTTAACTTAGCTGTCAATATTTTTACCACATCAGCCGCATTATCCGAAACTGGGAAAACACGATTACCACGCTCAATTTTGGTTTCCAATCCATTCCGATTAAAAAAATCGACCACATCAAAGCTATTGAATTGAAAAAGTGAATTGTAAAGAAATTTAGAATTGGTGGGCGTGTTGGCAATCACCTCTTTCGGTTCGCAAAAATTTGTAATATTGCACCGACCTTTCCCGCTGATGAGAATTTTCTTACCCAAAATTTCATTTTTCTCCAAAATGGTAACTTTCGCACCATTTTGTGCTGCTAAAATTGCCGCCATCATACCGGCTGCACCACCACCAATAATCGCTATCATTATTTTTTAAAAAATATGACAAACATCGGTTTTACTGAAAAAATGAAAATTCCTGCCAATAACCACCACAAATTAATCTGCAATATTTCAGGAAAATATTTGGCTAAAATAATACCTACCAAAACACCTACAAATTGCAACATTTTCACATCAATCAGTGAAAATAATTTTACTTTTTTATTGAAATAATTTAACATTTTTCCTCCAAGTCTTTCTTTTCATTTTGGCATTATTTTTGGCAAGAATTATTTTTATTCGTAATATCATTTGACCTAAAACCTAACCATTCAACTTTGACTCACATAAAATTTAGGAGATTTAGATGAAAAAAATACTTATAGCTTTGATGACTTTCCCAATGTTAATTATGGCGTTAAATGTAGAAATTGCACAACCACAGATTTCTGCAAATCATTTTACAAATAACCTCCCAAAAATGATGAACATTGGGGAACCAGCAATACCATTTGTCCCCATTAAAATTTTATTACCAATGGGCGAAAAATTAGCTGAAATCTCTGTCAATTTCAGTCATGAAAAAACTTTAGCAGGCTCGCATTACATCGATTTTGCACGACAGCCACAACCATTTTCACAACCAACTTTTGATGCAACAGTGCCAAATAACGAAATTTATGAAAGTAAACTATTATTTCCAAATAGCGATTACAAAATTTTGGGAACGCAGACTTTTAAAGGTTATAATTTGCTCTTAGTAAATTTATATCCCTACAAATATTCACCGCAAAATAGCAAGATTATTTGGTTCGAAAATGCTGAAATTTCGTTTTCAACAACGCCAAATTTAGATTTAAAAAACAGACAAAATGAGATGTTAATTTCCGATGAAGAGACAAAATCAAAAATCAAAAATATCGTTATAAACAGGGAAGATATCAAAAGTTATCAAAAAGAACATTTCTCTAAAAATCGCAGTTTGGTTGATGCTGGAAACCCATTCGAAATGATTATCATCACCAACTCAGAATGCGAACCGTATTTTGCAGATTTCATTAATTGGAAAGCAACGCACAATACTTCTGCAACTACTTTTTTAACCACTGATATTTACGCAGAATATGAAGGCATTAACGACCAAGAAAAAATTAAAAATTTCATTCGCGATGCATTTATCACATTTTCTGATACCGAAACACCACTCGAATATGTTATCTTAGGTGGCGATGATGAAATCGTGCCAATTCGCACAATTTGGATGGATACAGGCTTTGGTTATACTGATGCAAGTATGCCTTCCGATTTGTATTACGGCTGTCTCGACGATAATTGGGACGATAATAACAATGGTATTTATGCTGAATTGGAAGATAATCCTGACATTATTCCAGATGTTGCGATTGGTCGTTTCCCTGCTGAAACGGAAACTGAATTTGCTAATATTTTCAATAAAACTTACAATTACATCGAAACAACAAATGTGAGTAACGACATTGCCTACACAATTGGGGAAAATTTGAATTGGAATCCCGTAACTTGGGGTGGCGACTACAACGATGCACTGTTGGAAGCAGTACCAACATTGGAGCTCGATTATCACCTTTTCAAACTTTACGATAGAGATGGAACATACAGCCCACAAAATGTGAAAAACGCAATAAATAACGGATTGAGCATCATCAATCATATGGGACATTCAAATGAGTCTGTTGTCTTTGGACAAAACATAGGTTCGGTAAACAGCTATACAAATACTGAATTTGGGTTTGCTTATACACAAGGTTGTTATCCTGCCGCCTTTGACGAAATGACGAGTCAGCAAGGCGAAAGTATTGCTGAAAATTTGGTGAAAGGCGAACGCGGTTTGTATGCATTTGTTGGCAACACGCGTTACGGTTGGTACAGTCCAGGTAGCACTGACGGTCCTTCCCAACCTTACGATATAGAATTCTTTAAAGCAATCTTTGAAAATGATATGCGTCAGCTTGGAAAAGCACTTGACGAGTCAAGAGTTGTTTTGGCAAATACAGCATTAGAATATGGCTGTAATCGTTGGGTACACATGGAATTAGTTCTTTTTGGAGACCCATCAATTGGTGTGAAATATCCAGTTGGTTCCTTCCCGTTTATCCAACCATATTTGGTGTAATTTGACGACTCGCAAACTGGTGATAGTGATGAGATACCAAATCCAGGAGAAAATATTGAGATTAATGTAATTTTAGAAAACTTACCAAATTGGGCAGATGCAACTGATGTCTCTGCAACTATTAACTTTTATGATGAAACAATTCAAGTCTTAACCGAAGAGGTATTTTTTGGTAACATCCAAAGTGGCACATTGGCTACATCTGTTCCGTTCCTCATCTCAATTCCACAAGATTGCAATTACGATTCTTACAAATATTCTATTACCATTACAGCCCCAGTTACCGAAAGCTCCAATTTTGAACGTTCTTACGATTTTGATTTGCAGATTTCACTATTTCAACAAAACTGGCCTTGGGCAAATTCAGTATCTATTTTTAGTAACCCAATTATTACAAACTTCAATGATGACAATCAGCTTGACATTCTCATTGTAGATGCAAACTCAAATATAAATTTATTGGACATTGACGCAAATCAACAAACTGGATTTCCGCAAAATGGCAATGCTGGCATCTGGCGAAGTACTGCATTTGGCGACATCAATGGTGATGGAAATGCAGAAATTATCATCGCAAATCGTAATGGAGAGATCATTGCACTTGATAATTCTGGAAACGAAATATTCAATAATGCTGAGTGTTGTGAACAGCTTCTCACACCAATTATTAGTGATGTTGACGGTGATGAAAATGCTGACATTATCAGTTTTGGAATGAATGGAATGTTGAATGTTTTAGATAATTCTGGCAATATGTTAACAAATTTTCCCGTTGATTTTGAGCAAATTTCTCTGAACGAAATGGCTTCCGCTGACCTCGATGAGGATGGTAAAAACGAAATATTGATTGCATTTAACAATGGTAATCTGCACGCAATCAATTATTTGGGCGAAAACATAGACGGCTTTCCAGTTGAATTTTCTACCTCACTTTGCTCTGCACCAGTTATTTTGGATAATTTTAAAATTGCGGTGGGAACTTCTGACAATAAAATTCATCTCATCGATAATATGGGAAACATTTTATTCACAAATAGTTTAAATGGAAGAATTATAAAATCTGCCATAGCAACCGATTTCGATAACGATGAAATTTTGGAAATCGCTTTTGCTACTACCAATGGCGAACTTCATATCATCGACCAAAATGGCGAATATTTGAACGGTTGGCCAATTGACATCAATTCTTCAATTCCAAATGCACCTATCACCGCCGACATAAATAATGATGATTTGCCCGACTTACTTTGTTTCAATGCAGCAAGCGATTTTTTTGCTTTCGAAGCAAACGGTGAAGAGTTTGATTTCGCACCTGTGCCGGTTAATTTAATCGGGAACACACCACCAACAGTTGATGACATCGACAATGACGGCGATTTTGACATCATTGCTGGTACGACAACTGGTGCAATCATCATTGATTGTAAATTGCCAAAAGGCGTAAAAATTCCGTGGAATACATACCGTGGAAATTATTGCAGAACAGGATTTTATGGTGACAATAAAATTTCCACAAATATAGATGATGTTGAACTGGAAATTATAAACTCCAACTTAACAAACTACCCAAACCCATTTAGTAATACGACTACTATTTCATTTTCGCTAAACACCGAAAACACAAAAAATGCCAAAATTGAAATTTTTAATGTGAAAGGTCAATTAGTGAAAACTCTTTCTAATCTCCAAACCAGCCAATCTGCAATCTGGAATGCAAACAAATTTGCATCTGGTATCTATTTTTACCGTTTAATCGCAGATGGCAAAATCATCAAAACCAAAAAATGCCTGCTGATAAAATAGGAGCTTTGGAGTGAAAGGAAAAGTAAAGTGGTTCAACGATAAAAAAGGCTTCGGCTTTGTCATGATAGAGAGTAAAGAATATTTTGTACATTGGCTGTCAATCGTAACAGCTTCCGACCGCGAAGAAAAAACACTTTCCGCAGGGGAAGCTGTCGAATTCGACTTATTGAAGACAGATAAAGGAGTTCAAGCAATTAATGTCATTCGTCTAAAGCCCTAGTTTGTCCTTCTTTCCGTCCAAGTTATTTTAAAGCTTTCGTTCGGTTTGAGCGTTTTTTCAAATTCAATATTATGTGCATCTATTTTACGATAAGAGATATTTTCATCGAAAATTTGCCATTCACCGTATAATTTGTGCGTTACAAAAATTGTTTTGGTCTCTTCACTACGGTTTTTTAACTCAACAATCATATCTTTTTCGCTAACTTTTTTAGAAATTCCTCGCGTACTTAAAACTTTTGTTTCACCTACCAAATCAAAAGCATAACCGGTCAATAATTTTACCTTCTCATCTTTGGGAGTGTGATTGATGCGGTCTTCACCGATAAATTCCAAATTATTATCAACATCATCTTGACGGTATATCTTCACAATTCCCTTGGGAAGAGCTTTGCCAAACCCAGCTTTTTCACTATTTATAAATACGATTTTACTCTCAACTTTATTTGAATTTGTTTGATAAACATACTTTGCTTTTGCTTTTATGGTTGTAGTTTCAAACAAACGAAGTTGCTTAACTTGTTTATTGTTTATGGATACATTTTCGCTCAAAGTGTAAAGATGGAAATCGTGAAAAGACTTCTCTTCAAAAGATGCTGCTCCCTTTGCTGCAAAAAGCATATCACTACTATCATATTCATTTCTATACCTATTTGATGACGCTTTTTGTACTTCACCAGCGATTAATTTTAGTTTCGTATTTTCAAAAGATTTACCAGTATTATTGGTTATTGTAACCCAAGAATTTACTGTTAACTCTTTATCATTCCAGACGGCGTTGTAGGTTACATCCCACTTCATATTTGAACAAATGTAAGAAAAATCGAGCGGATATTTACCAGCTTTTGTAGTTTCCAATTCCCAATGTAAGGTAGGTTTTAGAAAAAAGTTGTCTGGTAATTTCGCCAAATTCTTACTGCGAATTTCACTGCTGTTTATTAAAATTAATTTATTGGTCGTGTTTTCGATAATACCAATTGTACTGGCATCATAAAACTGTAGTTTACCGATAAACTTTTCATCTGTTTTACTGATAATTTCAATCTCTTCACCGATATATTTCTCCAAAATTTTATTCGAATTTGCTAAATCGTATTCGTAATTTTGTGAGAATAGATCAAATTTACCTTTTAACGCTCTGATGATAACTGAATTGGATTCGATTGAATTTGGAATTTCGTTAAAATAGTAGTGTTGAAACCCTTTTTGTAAATCTAATTCCAATTCGGTACGCACGAGTGCGAAATTTCCATTGTAAATGGTTACTTGATTTGCAAATAGTAACCCAACCATTAATGTACATCCTAAAACTAACTTTTTCATATTTCTCTCCTCTTATTCACTTGCAGCTTCTCGTGCTTCTATTTATT
>CAZWYK010000018.1:0-14029 GCA_964638205.1 uncultured Candidatus Cloacimonadota bacterium
CAGTATTTTTTAGCAATTTCGATGGCTTCATTCATAATAATTGCCGGTGGCGTTTCTGTGAACAACAATTCACCAACCGCAATATTAAGCACACATCTATCCAGTTTTGCGATTTGTTCGAGCGACCAATTTGCTGAATTTGCTTGAATTCTCAGATTGATTTCATCTAAATTTTCAAACACATTCAAAAGCAAAGACTCTGCAAATTTAACGATATTTTTGTCGTTAAGTTCATTCGTAATTTCTATCAATTTTTGTTGATAATTATGCTGATTTTCACTCAGTTCATATTCAAGCGAATACAATACTTGCAATGCAATCTCGCGACCCTTTCTTCTCATACCCATAATGTGTTCCTATTTTCAAATTTTATTAAGGGCATAAAAATTATTTTATCATTGATAGCAAGTTATTTTTAGAAATTTCTATTTGACAATAAAGCGATGTTTATAAAAAGTTTTTCCAAGATAAAATTGAGAGGTGAAAATGAACGATAAAATTTTTGTTTTAGACACAAATGTTCTCATTCACAATCCACGTGCAATGTTTTCGTTTGAAGATAACAGGGTCGTAATTCCAATTACTGTTATCGAAGAAGTAGATAATTTTAAAAAGAGCGTTGATGAAAAAGGTCGAAATGCACGGCAAATTGGGCGTTATCTCGATGAATTACGTGAAAAAGGGAGCTTGCGAAATGGCGTAAAAACCAAAAATGGTGGTGCTATTCAAGTGGTTTTGAGTCGCAAAGTTTCCGACACAACAAACGATGTTTTAATTACTGATGTGAATGATAACCTCATCATTGGCACTGCACTTTTTATTCATGAAAAATACCCCGAAAAAGAAGTAATACTTATTTCTAAAGATGCAAATGTTCGTATCAAAGCTGATGCAGTTGGTTTGAAAGCGGCTAATTTCCAAACTGATAAAATTAATTTTTCAGAGCTTTACGGTGGTTTTCGTAAAATAATTACCACTCAAGCAATAATTGATAATTTGAAACAAAATGATTTTTTACAAAATAATTTTGGTGAAATATTCCCAAATCAGTTTGTCCTTTTCTGCCAAAATGAAGAAGATGAAGATGGACTAATCGCCAGATATTCCGTTGAAAATGACACAATTTACCCGCTCAAATATTACACTGGGCAAGAAATATTTGGAGTTACAGCCAAAAATCAAGAACAAATTATGGCTTTCGATTTGCTACTCGATCCCGATGTAAAGTTAGTCAGTTTAGTGGGAAAAGCTGGTACAGGAAAAACATTAGTTGCGCTCGCTGCTGGTTTAAATCAGGTGGTTGAAGAAAATAATTATTCGCGACTTATCGTTTCTCGACCAGTTTCACCACTTGGTAAAGATATCGGTTATTTGCCTGGTAGTAAAGCAGAAAAATTCAATCCATGGATGCAACCAATTTTCGATAATATGGAGATGCTTCTCTCTGTAAAAAATGACACTACAGAAAATGACAATGGCAAAATTTTTGGTAAAAAACGTCCCCTTTTAGAAGATTATCTTGATTTTGGTTTCATTGAATTGGAACCTCTTACCTACATTCGTGGACGCAGTTTACCAGAACAATTTATCATTATCGATGAAGCACAAAACCTCACTCCACACGAGATGAAGACAATCATCACAAGAGCTGGCGAGGGTACAAAAGTTGTGTTAACCGGCGATCCATATCAAATAGATATTCCTTATTTAGATTCGGAAAGCAATGGTTTGAGTATCGTGGTGGAAAAATTCAAAAAAGAAAAAATGGTTGGACACATCACTTTGACGCAAGGCGAGCGTTCCGCATTGGCTGATCTCGCCGCAAAATATTTGTAAATTAAAAGATGAAGTTTGAACGAAGTTGGATTGATATAAATTTATCTTATTTTGAAAATAACATAACTGAGTTAAAAAAATATTTTGCACCCAAAAATAATTTTATGCAAATTGTTAAAGCCGATGCATACGGGCACGGTGCGTTTCAAATAGCTAAAAAAGCGATTGAAAACGGGGCCATTTTTTTGGGAGTTGCCAATGTTCAAGAAGGCGCACTTTTACGATTTCAAGGTATCAAAATCCCTATCTTAATTTTATCGCCATCTTTTGAAAATGAAATTGATACAATTTTTGAGAATAATCTTACCCCATCTGTTTCCACTCTAGAATTCGCTCGATTGCTCAACGAAAAAGGTGGTTGCAAAATCCACTTAAATATTGATACTGGTATGGGTAGAAGCGGCTTTCAGTATCGAGATGCAGAAAAAAACATTGCCCATATTAAAAAGATGCAAAACCTCGAAATAGAAGGAATTTTCTCCCATTTTTCGAGTGCGGAAAATGATTCAAAATTTACCGAAATACAAATTGAAAAATTTCAAAAAATCTTAGAGTTTTGCACCCCTAAATTCGTACATATTGCCAATAGTAGCGGTGTTGTGAATTCTGCCATTCCGCAGACAAACTTAGTGAGATTAGGGTTGCTTTCATTCGGGATTTATGCGGATATTTCACAAAAGAATAAGCTCAACTTGAAGCAGATTATGACGTTTAAATCACAC
This sequence comes from uncultured Candidatus Cloacimonadota bacterium, assembly GCA_964638205.1. Taxonomy (GTDB): domain Bacteria; phylum Cloacimonadota; class Cloacimonadia; order Cloacimonadales; family TCS61; genus TCS61. The sequence goes on from CAZWYK010000018.1 coordinate 2,559, forward strand.
ATTTCCCAAATTAAAATTGCTGAAATTGGTGACGCTATCGGCTACAATCGAACTTTTGTAGCAAATAAAAAAATGAAATTCGCAATTTTACCCGTTGGTTATGCGGATGGCTACGATTATATGCTTTCAAGCAAAGGTAAAGTGCTTTATAAAAATGTAATTTGTGATGTTTTGGGAAAAATAAGTATGGATATGATCGCAATTGACATTTCCAAAATAGAAGGTGCAAAAGTTGGTGATGAGGTTACCCTTTTAGATAACGAAAACAAGCAAATCCATGCTGATAACTTAGTAAAAGCTTTTAATGGATCCAGCTATGAATTACTTTCTCAAATTGGCAAACGTGCCAAAAGATATTTTTTTGAAAATGGAAAAGTCATTGATTCATCACCGATTTTAAGACGCGACTTTACACCAAATATTTTTTCTGAAGGCAAGTTAGAAAACATCATCGAAACCGCAATTGAACAAAGATTACAAAGCGGAGAAATTGCCAATTTAGTCAGTAAAAATTTTCTGCAACAACTTTTTTTTGAAAAAGATAAAAACATCCATTACAAAAAAAAATTCAAACACAAAATAAAGCTCTCGGAAAATTCAAAATACACAGATTTTTATGAGACGAAAACGGAACTTTCCTTCTCAAAAAAATTACAAAATGATAATTTTTACGTGATGTGTGCTAAAAATGAACAAGATTTAGAAAAATATTTTTTGCGAAATGATGTTGAATATCGCTGGATTTTAGATGAAAATTTAGAAAACTCTTTTGAAATAATCTCGGTAAAAGTTAATAATCTTGAATTGTTTACCGAAATGAAAAATGTTGGTGGTTGTATCGAAATTAAATGTTCGCACAAAAATCTACAAAAATTCATTGGGCAAGAAATAGAATTTTCCATTTCTACCAAAACATATTATCCCAAAAAATCGCATCAACTTGTTGTTTTCATTACCGAAATGACACACGGCATCGAGATAATTTTAGAGAGTGATTTACAAAATGTAGAAGTGATCCCAATTTTTTCTGGAAAACAGAAGTTCCCTAACATTAAAAGATATAACAACAAAATAATTGTCACAGAAAATGAATGGATTTTGCCCACGAGTGGCGTGGTATTCGTGTATTAAGTTTATCCCTAAAAAAATCTTAGAGATTGAATCTAAAAAAAGAAAAGATGTTTTACTTCAAAAAATCATCTTTTTGGTATCAATAGCTTTGACAAGTTTATTATTTTAAAACAACTATTTTTTGGTGGAACACTAAACAATCCGAAGGAAAATTAGGAAAAGTTTCTGTCAAATGTTATTTTAAGATGTGACGAATTAACTTTATTTACCACAGAGTACGATGAAAAAAGTATCATTTGCCACTGACTCTTATTTTGTCTGTGTTGGACTGAAACTGATGGCGTTTTGCTTCGCAAAGCCACCATGTATGTGGCTAAGTTTTTTGTTTTTTCTTACTTTTAAAGAAAGAAATCGCCGCTCAGAGCTCTTATCAAATAAAAAAACCGCCCCACAAGGGGCAGTTTAAATATCATAATAACTGTTGCTTATTTCTTGCGTGAGTTAACACTGATTGTGTTACATCATTAAAATGGCAACAACTACTCCTAAAATAGCACCAGCAAACACTTCGATTGGGGTATGACCCAAAAATTCTTTCAAATTTTCATCAATAATCTTATGACCTTCTTTTTTACGAATATTTTCCGCAATTTTGTTCAAAACTGATGCCTGCTTTCCTGCGGCACGGCGCACACCAGTAGCATCGTACATTACTACCACCGCAAATACTAAACTAAGCACAAATATCGCAGACTGCCCACCTTCTTGAATAAAAATAGCAGTCGCCAATGAAACTACTGATGAGGTGTGTGAACTCGGCATACTACCAGTATCCAGAAAACGACGAAAGTTTACTTTTTTTTCTGTAAAAACAGAAAATACTACCTTTAATGCCTGAGCTGTAAATAGAGCCACAAACACCACATCACAAATTTTATTACCAAAAATTATCGGAGCCATTCCAACCTCTTATTTAATTTTATTGAAATCATTGGAAACAACGGGATTATTAGGGTTTTCACGATAAAATAGCATGGTTTTGCCAATAATATTTACCAAAATTGCTGTTGTCTTCTCTGCGAGTGTTATTGCGGTTTCTTTACGAATTTCCGCAGATGGATGCGACATCGATGCTTTTACAATTTCGCGAGCAATAAGCGCTTCATCTAAACTTTTTACGAGATTTTTGCTAATGCCATTATTACCAATTTTTACGGTTACATTTAAATTATGTGCTAATTTTTTCAAATATGCTTTCTGCTTTCCAGTCATTTATCCTCTCAACTATTTTTTTGCGCGACGCTTTCTTGCTGTTTTTTTCATCTCTTCTTTAGGTTTCGCCTTCACGACCAATGGCTTATTTTCTTTGCCCTTATTACGGAATACTTTGATAATTTTTTCAGCTTCTTGGAAAGGAACATTTGCGAATGAAAAATTATCAAAAACCTTCACATCACGAATAAGGTCAGAATTAATCTTTGCTTCATTTTTAATGAAACCTATCAGTTTTTTTTTCGTAAATTTATCCTTGTTTCCAACCGCAATAAAGAGACGCGTCGTACCACTCGTATCTACTGAAATTTTTTGCTCTTTCAAGTGTGTTCTGCGACTTGCACCTTTATCTACTTTGCGAATTTCCACATATTTTTGTGGATTGAAAATATTCCGATAAGCCTTTGTGATAATGGCTGCAATTACCTCTTCCGAATTGAATTCTGCGAGCAATTCATCAGCAATATCAAGGTTAGCTTGGAAAGTTCCTCTATCCAATATTTCCAGTAAATCACTTTTTAATTGCATCTTTTTAGCACAAATCAAATCTTTCACTTGTGGCAATTTTTCTTTTCTTATTTCTGTTTTGGCTATTCGTTGAATTTGTAATAATTTACGATATTCCGATGGAGTTACAAATGTAATTGCTGTCCCCTCTTTGCCAGCTCTACCCGTTCTGCCAACGCGGTGAATATACGCTTCTGGGTCACGCGGAATGGAGTAGTTTAGAACATGCGTTAAATCGTTAATGTCGATACCACGTGCAGCAACATCTGTTGCTACCAAAATGCGAATTCTCTTTTTTTTGAATTTGTTCAGAATTGCCTCTCTACGAGATTGTGAAATATCACCGTGTAATGCTTCTGCACTGTAACCACGGTCTCCAAGTTTATCGGCTACATGCGCTGCTTTAATCTTTGTTCTGCAAAAAATTAACGCATAAAATTCTTTTTCAATATCGATGATGCGACAGAGAGCTTCAAATTTATCGGAAGAGTTGACTTCAAAATAAATTTGATCGGTAAGGTTAATTGTGAGCTGTGAAGATTTCACCCTGATAACTTCGTGATTTGCCAAGTATTTTTGGGCAAGTTGCAAAATCCTTTGTGGCATTGTAGCGGAAAATAGCAATACACGTTTGTTTTCGTTGGTACTTTCCAAAATCTGCTCAATATCTTCCAAAAATCCCATATTTAGCATCTCGTCTGCTTCGTCGAGAATAAGATGTGAAATTTGCTTAACTTTCAAACTTTTGCGTCTGAGGTGATCGATAAGCCTACCCGGTGTTCCCACCACAATATCTACTCCTTGCTTCAGTCTGCGTAACTGCCCATCGATGGCTTGTCCACCATAAATAGGAAGAACAGAAAGCTTTTTTACGCTTCGGAAAGAATTGATTTCCTCAGCAACTTGAATAGCAAGTTCACGCGTCGGCACAAGAATAAGAGCCTGTACATTTCTACTATTTTCGGAAAGTAATTCGATGAGTGGCAAACCAAATGCCGCTGTCTTACCTGTTCCAGTTTGTGCCTGTCCCACAATATCTTGTTCATTTTGCAACAGTTTGGGAATTGTCAATGCTTGTATTTGTGACGGCTCTTCAAAACCTTTTCGTGCAATTGCTTTCAATGTTTCATCTGATAAGCCTAATTCTCTAAAATTTTTCAATTTGTATCTCCAATTATTCTTTTCATCTCTTTGATTGCTTCCGCTAAACCGCTAAACACGGCACGAGAGATGATGCTATGCCCAATATTATATTCTTCAATTACATCTAATTTCAGTAATTTTTGAATATTCTCATAATTTAAACCATGCCCTGCCACTACTCGCATACCCAGTTCTTTTACTAAATTAGCCGCATTTTTAATTTTTATAAATTCCGTTTCAATCTCTGCTTCATCAATTAAGTTTGCATATTTTCCAGTGTGAATCTCTACCGCATCTACTCCAATTTTTTGGGAAAATCCTATCATTTCCAAATCAGGTTCGATGAATACACTAACTTCAATGCCTACTTCTTTTAACTTTTGTACTACATTTTCGTGCTTATCTGTTAAAAATAAACCACCTTCAGTAGTTAATTCTTCGCGTTTTTCTGGAACTAATGTAACCGTATCTGGCAATATTTTTCGTGCGATTTCAATCATTTCATCAGTTGCTGCCATTTCCAAATTTAATCTAGTTTGGATTGTTTTTCGCAAAGTTTGCAAATCACGATCTTGAATGTGTCTCCTATCTTCACGAAGATGGATAGTAATTTGGTCTGCCCCATTTTCTTCCGCAATGGCAGCCGCTGAAATCGGGTCTGGTTCCACTCCCATTCTAGCTTGGCGCAAAGTAGCAATATGATCTATGTTAACACCTAATTCTGACATAATTCTCCTTTTACAACATCTCTCGGTTGACCGTAATCTCTGCTTTAACACGCTGTTCTTTCAAAAAATTAATGAGCTTTAATTCTGCTTCAATCCTTTCTAATCGCTTTCTTAATAAATCTTTGATTTCTTCAAATTTAGGTGGTTGTGCTTCTTTTTTTTCCGTCACCATAATGATGTGATAACCAAATTGCGTTTTGATAGGCTTACTGATTTCACCAACTTGCAAATCGAAAGCCACCTTTTCAAATTCTGGCACCATTTTTCCACGCGTAAAAAAACCTAGATCACCACTTTGACAACAACTCGGGCAATCAGAACAAGTTTCTGCCATTTTTTTAAATTCTTCTTCTGAATTTAACGATTGACTAATTTCTTGTGCCTTCGAAAAGCTATCTTCGGTGTCGCCTTTTATTAAAATGTGTGATGCTCGAACTGCATTGCCTGGGTTTAATGATAAAATATTTTTTTCATAAAAAGCTTTAATCTTATCTTCTTCCACCTCACACTTTACCTCAAATTTTGCGGCGATAAATTTGCGAATTTTTAAAGTCTGCGATAAATTTTCACGAATTGCGTTAATTTTAAGATTTTCCTTTGTTAGCATTTTATTAAACTCTTCTTCCGAGTTAAAACGCAACTTAAAATTGAGCAACTCCTCATCAATTTCATCTGAGGTAATTTCTTGATTTTGAGCAGATTCCAATAAAATATAACCATCAATTAGACGCTCGATAGCACTTTTTTTCGCTTCATCATTTGGCTGTTCAAGCTTCATTTTTCGCTGAACATCTGCTAATTCCATTTGGTATTCCTTCATACTTATTTCATAATCATTAACTCTTGCTACAATCATTTATTCTCCATTTTAGTAAATATTTCTTTTTCAATGTTAGAAAAGTTAATGTTTTTTAATGTGAATGTCAAATCAAAATTAACTTTTCTATACCAAGTAAATTGTCGTTTTGCATAATTTCGAGTGTGTTTTTTGATTAATTCCACACACTCGGAAAGTGGTTTTTCATCTTCAAAAAATGGAAATAATTCGCGATAGCCTACGGTGTTCATTCCTACGTCATTTTGCTTAAAGCCAAGCTGCAATATTTTTTTCATTTCAGAAAGCAAACCAGCTTCTATCATCGTGTCGACACGTTTATTTATTTTTTCGTAAAGTGTGTCACGTTCTTCCGTTATAAGGATATTTATCGTTTTAATTTTTCTCTTTTGAGAAGGATTTTCTGCCCAAAGCTGAGTGATTGTTTTACCAGTTATTTCGTAAATTTCTAATGCCCGAATGATGCGATTTACATCATTATCTCCCACTCGACTTGCAGATTGAGGATCAATTTCTCTTAATTTTTTGTAGAGATATTTCACGCCTTTAGTTCTTGCCAATTCATTAAATTTTTCTCTAATCTCCAAAGGTATCTCAGGAGCATTAAATAGACCTTCTAAAAACGATTTGATGTAAAAACCAGTTCCACCAACAATTATTGGAATTTTGTTACTTTTCATCAATTTTGCAACTATTTTTTCGACATCATCACAAAAATTTCCCGCCGAATAATTTTCATTCGGATTTATAATATCGAGAAGGTGATGTTTAATCTTTTGTTGTTCCTCCTTAGATGGCTTGGCAGTAGCAATGTCAAGATATTTATAAACTTGTCGTGAGTCGGCAGAAATTATTTCAGTTTGCCATTTTTCAGCTAAAAATAGTGCCAATGCACTTTTACCAACAGCAGTTGGACCTTGAATAATGATAATCGATTTCTCTAGATTCATATAATTCTTTTAAATTTCTTCTCGAAATCATTGATTGTCATCTTAATGATGAGCGGACGACCATGTGGACAATAATAAGGAACTTCACAAGCAAACAGGTCGTTTATGAGTGTCAACATCTCTTTTTTTGTCAGTTTCGCACCGGCTTTAAGGGCAGCTTTGCAAGCTACTGATTTTGCCAAACTATCTCTAAAATCTTCTGTTTGTCCAAATTCTTCTTTTGATTGTTTCAAAATATCTAAAAATATATTACCGCCATCCCAATTTTCTAGTTCAATGGGAATTTCATCTATTGCAATTGAATTTCCACTAAATGTTTTAATGGAAAACCCGATTTTCTCTAAAATCTCCAAATTTTCAGAAATCATATCTGCAACAGAATTACTCATATGCGGTGGCAAATCTATCACAATTGGAAACAATAACTTTTGTGTATTAGGAGGAGTTCCGTGAATGCGGTGCAAAAGTTTTTCGTAAATAATTCTTTCGTGGGCAGCGTGTTGATCGATGACCAATAAACCATCTTCTGTTTGGACAAAAATATAGCTTTGATGCAGTTGCCAAGGGTTTATTATGTCCTCTTCGGGACGCAATAAAATATCTTGTTTGGGACTAAATACATTTTTTTCTAACCGTGTATCTTGTATTGTTTTTTCTCTAAAAATATCAGGTTGATATATCTCTTCAATCTCTTTTTTCACATCTGAAAATCGTCTTCTATCTGATTTATTTTTGAATATTTTTTGGTCAATAACTTTAGTTTTTCCAAGTAAATTTGGTGTAATCAGTTTCGTTTTTATTTCATCATATCTATTACTTTCATATGCCAATAATTCTTTATTAATCAGAGTTTTAACAAAATTATAAACGCTACCAGAGTCATTGAAACGAACCTCCATTTTAGCTGGATGAACATTAAAATCAATTTTTTGTGGGTCAATATTCAAAAACAAAATAAATGGTGGTATTTTCCCATTTTGATAAATGCGTAACTTTGCGATGAATGGTGCATAAGCCGCTCGAATTGCATGAAAAATAATCTTGTCTTTGATAAATCTGCCATTCACAAAAAGATAACGATAATCGGAATAGGCACCACTTTCTTCGTTCAAACCGGCAATGTAACCACTCAATTTTAAATTGTTAATTTCATGCTTTATTTCGATAATGTCATTTTGAAAATATTTTGCACCAAAAACAGCAATCATGCGCTTTTTAGAATTCTCAACAGCTGGAAAATTCTGTTTTTCTTTACCATCTGCGATAAATTGAAAATGAATTTGAGGGTGTAAAATGGACTGATAATGAAGGTAATTATCAATGTGTTTAAACTCAACTTTATCTGTTTTTAGAAACTTTTTTCGTGCCGGCACATTGCTAAAAAGACGCTTTATAGTTACAATCGTCCCGATATTTGCAGAAGTTTTTGAAAAATCAATTAGTTTACCAGAATCAAAAACAATTTTCGAAGCAGTTGTGCTCTCTGCATCTCGTGTTATCATCGTCAACCTGCAAATTGATGCAATGCTTGGAAGTGCCTCGCCTCGAAAACCGAGCGATGAAATATTAAATATATCACTAACCGTCTGAATCTTACTGGTAGCATGTCTCTCGAACGACTGAAGTGCATCATCTTCACTCATACCAAAACCGTTATCGCTCACTTGAATTAGTTTTTTTCCGCCGTTTTCAATCTGTACGACGATTCTTGTAGATTCAGCATCAATTGCATTTTCCACTAATTCTTTCACAATCGAAACAGGTCTTTCCACCACTTCACCAGCCGCAATTCTATTTGCTACTTCTTCTGATAATATCCTAACTTTACCCATAAATTTACTCCAAAATTTTCAATGGCAAAATGCAATTTGTAGATTTGATGTCAATTATTTAGAATTTTATCTGAACCCAATTTGGCGACAGGCTTCGTAAAGAACGATTGCTACACTATTTGCAAGATTTATTGAACGGATTTTATTTGACATTGGAATGCGCATTGTTCTTGCTGAATTTTTGTTCAAAATATTTTCTGGAATTCCACGCGATTCTGGTCCAAAAACAAACATATCATCTTTTTGAAACTTGACATCAGTAAAAATATTTTTGCTTTTTGTAGTACAATAGTAGATATTTTTGTCGCCATATTTTGTTAAAAATGTCTCAAAATCATCATGAAGTTCAAGCTGAATATCTTTCCAGTAATCCAACCCAGCGCGTTTTACAGAACGATTGTCCAGCAAAAATCGCATCGGTTTTATGATGTGTAACTTTGCTTCGGCACCAACGCATAATCTGCCGATATTCCCCGTATTTGCGGGAATTTCAGGCTGATACAAAACTATGTGAAATTGCGAATTTGATGGCATCAATTTGCTCTGTTATTTTGTTTGTAAATTTTTAATCAAACGAATTTCTACGCGTCTGTTTTTCTTCCGATTTTCAGCAGAAGAATTTTCCACTAAAGGCTTAAATTCACCGTAACCCATAGTTTGCAGTTGATCGGCTATAAACAAATTATTCTGCAGAAAAAATCTGACAACACTGATTGCGCGCGCAGTTGAAAGTTCCCAATTTGACGCATATTTTTCTGTACTTATTGGTACATTATCGGTATGACCTTCAACTCTTATTTGCCAGTCTGAATCAATCTCATCTTGAATATCTGCTGCAACTTTCATCAACGAATGGAGTGATTTCGTTTTCAATTCTGCTTTCCCAGATGCAAACAAAATTTCCGACGAGATTTGAATCACTATTTCGTTACCAGAAACTGAATCTACTTGGGCAACTGCCATCATTACCCTTTGCGAGTTTTCAGATGGAGCAGTTATATCTGTTAACGAAGAATAGATAAAAAACATCACGAAAAAAATGAGTAAAAGCGTCATTAAGTCCGCGTATGGAATCATCACATCAAGTAGATTTTCTTGCTCAGAAATCTCGCTTTGCAAATCATCTAATTTATTTTGATAAAAACCTTTTATAATCTTTTTAAGCAAAATAACATCCTATAAATAGCTTTGTAGATTTTCTTTGATGATTTGCGAATTTTCGCCACGCTGAATAGCAAGAATAGCGTCTATCATCATACTCCTCAGTTGATCATCTAACTGATTTTTATCTCTAATTTTACCAGAAATTGGTTTAAAAATAAGCGCTGAGAGTATCAAACCATAGAAAGTGGTCACGAGTGCTAACCCCATCGCTGCTGGAATTGAAGATGGGTCATCAACTTGGTGAAGCATCGAAATAAGACCAATCACCGTCCCCATCATTCCAAACATCGGCGCAAAACTTCCGGCAATCTTAAAAACTCTTTCTGCGACTCGATTTTTTCCAAAAATCATCTGTTTTTCACGTGTCAAGATCGCAGAAAGTTGTTCAGATTCCATTCCATCTGCCAAAAATTTCAAACCTTTTTTCAAAAATTTAATTTTTTGAATCGAATGTAGATTTTGCAAATTAGAAAATCCAGCAATGCGAGCTTCTCTGCAAACTGCTACCATAATATCAATTATCTTTTCTTTTGAATAATATTTCTCGGTAAATATTTTGAAAAAAGCTGCTATTGAACTCTTCAAAGCCCAAGGTGAAAAATAGATAATTACAGCCGAAATCGTACCTCCAAATGTAATGCCAAGTGCCGACCAACTAAGAAAATATTCAGTACCTTGCTGATAGACAATCGTTAAACCAATCATTGTTAAACCAAAAATAAAGCCAAAAATTGTTGTAAGTTTCATAAATTTATCCTCATCTCAATATTTTGCGAATTTCAGTTAGCATCAAATTAATAGAATGTTCTCGTAATGTATCGTCTAAAATACCAACCACATCTATATCTTCTTGAACAATTACTTGCGTTCGGTTCGTCATATTCTGCAAAAATACTTCTTGAAATGATTTATCGACACACGCCAAAAATGAAACCAAAAGGTTACGATCAACAATATCGATAATCTGATTTATTTTTTCTTTTTCCAATCCTAAAATATCATCTAACAAGAAAATCTTCGCACGAATTTCAGTTGCAATTTTACTGTTTGTTTTTTGTAATTTCATAAACATCTCTTTCGCTTTCACAGATGGTAACTCATTTATAATGTTAGCAATCGCATCTGTTCCACCGAAAGAAAGTTGCTTATTGTCCACAAATTCGAGATATTTTTGGAATAATTTATTTCTCAATTTTACCACTTCATTTTTCGTTTTTTGAGAAACAGAAAGCATTTCATTTAAAATCACAGAAGAATCACCAGTAAATTCCACAAAAAATTTATTGGTAAAGCTCTTCGATAAAATCGTCAAAATAAAAGCAATCTCTTCTTTACCGATTAACCGCACAAAATCTTGTGTCGATAATGATTCCAAAAAATTGAATGAGCTATCCTCTTCTTTATTTGATTCCACAATTTTGATGGGAAGCGGTCCCTTTTCAAAGATGTTATCTGCTTTTTTGTCGGCTGTTTTGGCCTGCAGATTTCCCATTATGCGAATCGCTTTATCAAATCCACTAATGTTAATTGCACGCATTGATTCTGATAATTGCTTTATTTTTGAATTGAACATAAATATGAAGATGAGTGCTAACAATAAAAATACTGCAACTATTGCGTAAAGTGGTTGCCAACTAATTGAATCAAAATTTTCATTTTTCATCGATAGCGTCTTTTTGATAGTCAAATTGGTAACATCAATTCGCGCCCAATTTGTCACATTTTCTTTAATAAATTCGATTTTTTTAGTCTCAATTAACTTATCGACATAGACCACAATTTTTTTGGCGGTAATTTGTGTAGGAAGTGTTGGCTGCCCATCAATTTTATTCGGCAAAATACCTTTCGATTTCGCTACTGGTAAGCCTGGTAAGCTCTCATTCTTATTCAACTCCATTCCAAATGGGATAAGTCCATCTGATGGATATTGCAAAGTTAAATTGACATCAACAATTGTTTTGCCAACGAT
>CAZWYK010000019.1:0-13690 GCA_964638205.1 uncultured Candidatus Cloacimonadota bacterium
TGTGTCAAAAATGACACTTTTGTTACAAAAATGAAAATTTCGTTTATTTTGGGAGGGTGTTTTTTTCATAAAAAAAACCGCCCCGATGGGGGCGGTTTTTGGTGAAGAAATGATATTGCTTATTGGCAGTGATTTTTATTAGAGTTATTTTACTTTATCACTATCCTTAGTTAGTTCTGCTATCTTTTTGTCAGGTAAATTTAATTCACGCGCTATTTCTTGGTTTTGCCAGCCCTCTTTTGTGAGCTTTTTTATCATTTCAATTTGGAACTGTTCGTTGCCAAAACCATCTTGTGGTCGTAAACTTCGTGGTTTTCGTCGGTAGAAGATGAGGCATAAAACAAGAATGACGAGACCGCCAAACCCCAAGCCAATAAGTTTATTTTTACGACTCAAACCTTTCAGGTAGAGGTAATATTTTTTAATTTTTAACTTTGTCGTTTGGAAGAAATTGAGGGCAGTTGCCTTCTCGTTAATCTCTTCTTTATCTTCTGTTTGGATGGCAATAGCTGTTGTTTCTTCCAGTAATTTTACTTTTGCCAATTTTTCCGCCAAACTTTCAGCTAAATCTAATTTTTCAATTTGTTTGTAGTATGCGATAAAGCTCTCTATTTCGCTAACGGTTTGTGGATTTTCCGTTAAGAAAATATCAAAATATAATTTGAAATAGTCGCCATCTGAAAAAGAGTGAGATTCAAAGGTGAAATTCCCTCTCGGTTGCAGAAATACGACCAATTTATCTATGTTTATGGCAAAATTAATGGAATCTAAGACTCCATTTTCTGTGAAACGAGAGTCAGCTATAATTGCCTTGTTTTGGCAATTAGAGATTTCGACAAAAATGCTCTGGGTGTCGTGTGAGATTTCAAATTTTGGTTTTGTTTCAAATACCAAAACAGTACGGTCGATAACGCCATAATCGCGGTGATAGATATCTTTTAGTACGTTTGCAGATAGCGAGAATACTTGTGCAATTAGGTAGATAAAAATCAGATATTTTTTCATTCTAACCTCTCTATTTTTTTTGGAAAAGAATTTTCATTAATTGACAGATATGACTGATTTGCGTAGCATTCTTATTGGTTAGTTTATTTGCCACGATAATGTGATTAAACCCCATTTTTTCAGCTTCTTTCAGCCTTTTGTTGATTTGTGAAACGGGTCGAATTTCACCATTCAAACCAATTTCACCCAAAAAGATTGTGTTGGGGGAGATGGGTGTTTCTTTAAAGCTAGATAGAATTGCCGCCACGATAGCGAGATCGAGTGCTGGTTCGACTACTTTAATCCCACCAGATAATTTCGCGAAGATATCGTTATTGCGTAGATCGAGTGCTAGGTTCTTTTCGATAACGGCTAACAGAACCGCTAATTTTTTTCTGTCAAATCCCAGTGTAACACGCTGTGAATTTCCATAATTTGCCGGTGAAACCAACGCTTGTACTTCTACCATGAAAGCGCGTGAGCCTTCCAATAAACTGCCAATAGCCGTTCCGACATCATCAGAATTTCGGTTCAAAAAAAGTTGTGATGGGTTTTTTACTTCTTTCAATCCAGAAGAGTGCATTTCAAAAATCCCAATTTCGTTGGTAGAGCCAAATCTGTTTTTGGTAGTTCGCAAAATTTTGTTGTTCATCTCGCCTTCAAAGTATAAAACTGTATCCACCATGTGCTCGATGATTTTTGGTCCAGCAACTGCTCCATCTTTGGTGATGTGACCAATTAAGAAGAATGGAATGCCGAGTTTTTTGGCGGTACGAGTGAATAGACTGGTACATTCGCGTAGTTGTGAAACGCTACCAGGAGCACTATCTGATGTGTTTGAATGAATAGCTTGAATAGAATCTATCACCACTAAATCTGGTTGGAAAGCGGTGATTGTGTTGATGATTTCTTCGAAATTTGTTTCGCAATAAAGGTAAAGTTCATTTGCGGCACACTGCAATCTTTTGCTACGCATTTTAATTTGTTGTTCGCTCTCTTCACCAGAGATATAGAGTATTTTTTTATTTTGAGAATCAGCTAATTTGTTGGCTATTTGTAGCATTAAGGTAGATTTCCCAATTCCCGGTGCACCACCGATTAGCACTACCATGCCAGCAACTACTCCGCCACCGAGAACACCGTCAAATTCAGCTATGCCAGTTGCAATTCTCTCTTTTTTGTCTAATGTAATGTTGGCGATTTTTTCTGGTTTGCTTTTTTCTCCGATGTTGAAATGTGGTTTTTTAGTTTTCTTGCCAGTTACCTTACTGCTTTCTTTAAGTGAATTCCACGCTTCACAAAATGGACATTTTCCACTCCACTTGGAGGTTTCAGCTCCACATTCAGTACAAAAAAACATACACTCTCCCTTCAACTATAACTTGAAAAAATCTTCGGTAAACCTTACATCTTTTTTTATTTGCTCAATCAATTCATTTTCATTTTGGAAATTTTGTTCATCTCGTAATTTTTGTAAAAATTCCACTTCGACAGTTTGATGGTACAAATCATCGTTAAAATTGAGAATATGTGTTTCGATTTCTTTGATTTGCATTTTTTTCAAAGTGGGTGCATAACCGATATTTGTGATGCCAAAACATTCTTTTCCGTTTACTCTGATTTTACAGATATAAACGCCAATCGCAGGAATTAGTTTGTTTTCATCTGCCGGTTTTATATTGATAGTTGGAAATCCAAGCGTGCGACCGATGCGATGTCCAGCGACTACAGTTCCAAAAATGGAGTAATTTCTACCCAGAAATTTGGCACTTTTTTGCATGTCACCTTCTCGTATAAAATCCCGAATTAAACTGCTACTAATTGTGGTGTTATCAATCTTGAAGGGATGAATTTTTTCTACATTAAGATTAGAATTTAAGGCATATTTTTGTAAAAGTTCAAAATTTCCCTCTCGATATTTACCGAAATGAGTATCGTAGCCAACGATGATTTTCTGAGCTCCGATTTCGTCAATAATCACTTTTTTGAAGAAATCAAAGGCATTCATATTTGCCATTTTTTCATTGAAGTTGAGATATAGTACGCAATCTACGCCAAATTTTTTCATGAAAGTTTCTTTTTGGTTTCGTTCGGTTAAAATGTAGGGAAATGTTTTTTTGTGAATGGTTTCAAGTGGATGCTGAAAATAGCTGATAACCACAGATTTTACGTTATTTTTGATAGCTTCATTTCTGACAGTGCGCAGTATTTGTTGATGACCGAGATGAACACCGTCGAAAGTACCCATTGTTACTACGGGTTTGTCAAAATCACACCTTTGATTTTTAAAAAACTCCATTTAGTTTACCATCACTTTTGTGGGGCAAAGATATTTATTTTCAATTTTTGCAAAACCGACAAATTTATTTTCACAAATAACCATGATTTCTGTGATGTTATCATGTTCAATAAAAGCTCTTGTCCCATTCACAAAGTCGTCTACCTTGTCGATGGAAACCTTTGGGAAATCGGTTAAAATTTCGGTAACATCAAAGAGGTTGTCTTGCCAATTTAGGGGATTTAATTGAGCTAATTTTATGCTGTTTTTCAAATTTATTTTACCAATTTTGGTGCGTTTTAATTCTACAGTTGTGGCAATGGTGCCTAATAAGGCTGCAATAGTTTCCGAAAGAACACGAATGTAGGTTCCCTTACTAACGGTAGTTTTATAAATTAAAAAAGAAGAGCTGTATTCGATGATCTCGAAATCGTGAATTTTGATTTGGCGTGGTTTTAGTTTTATGTTTTCACCCTTTCGAGCGTATTCGTAAGCTCGTTTACCATCGATTTTAATAGCGGAAAAAATAGGTGGAGTTTGTTCCTTGATTGCCAAAATCTGTTTTACGATATTTGCAGGATTTTCAATTTTAAGCTCAGCTTGTGAGTCGATTACTTTTCCCGTAATGTCACCAGAATCTGTTTTGATGCCAAATTGCATTTTCACCAAGTATTCTTTCTTGTTTCCAGAGAGTTTGTCCGCAATGCGAGTAGCTTTTCCTACGCAAATAGGCAAAAGACCAGACGCAAAAGGGTCGAGTGTGCCCGTGTGCCCCATTTTTCTGATTTTAGTAATTTGGCGTAATTTACGGATTACATCGAAAGATGAGATGCCGACTGGTTTATCTATCAGTAAAATTCCAATTTCAGCCATAAAATTAGAGCTGTTTTTTCAACTCATTTAAAATTGTTTTTTGAACTTCAGAAAGAGTTCCTTTCATTTCACAACCAGAAGCTTTTTTATGTCCACCACCACCAAAGAGGACAGCAACTTTATTCACATCAACTCTAGATGAGCGTAAACTCAAACGGTATCTATCTTTTCTGATTTCTTGAAAGCAAATAGAAACATCAACATTTTTTGTGCCTTTTATCCAACGCATAATTTTATCGGTAGAATCAGCTTTTAAAGCATTTTGCTCTAACATGTTTAAAGTTATTTTCATGAAAAGAATTTTATCATTTTCGTAAGTTTTGATAGTGGAAAGAACTTCTCCGATAAATTTCATTTGTTGAGGTGGCTTATTCAAGAGAAAATTTTGCACAATTTCACCAGGTTGAACGCCATATTCCATCAATTTTGAACAAATTTCAAAGGTTTTAGCATCTACATTCGAATTAATGAAGTTATCGGTATCGTTCAAGATGGTAGTATAAATAGCGTTCGCGATATAATGATTGTTTAGGATATCTGGCAGTTCTTCTTTGAAAAGTTCGAAGATGATTGCGCCAATGGAAACTGCATTTACATCGATATATGTGATTGCATTTGAAATGGGGTCCTGTTCGAGATGATGGTCTATGCTGATGATTTTTTGTGCTGTAGGTAGGATTTCAGCACATTCACCAATACGATTTTCAGAGTGGGCATCGAGAATAATAATAAGTTCGTAATAGAGATGATTGAAAAATATTTTGGTGCGATTTTGAGCATCAAGAAAATCATATTTTTCGGCGGGTGATTTTTCCAAAAGAACATCTGCTTTTTTGCCGTAATGTGAGATTATTTCTTGCAGAGCTAAAGCAGCACAAAAGCCGTCTCCGTCTGGGTTTGAATGAGTTAAAATGGCAATAGGTGAATATTCTTTAATAGCAGTTAAGAGTTCTGTTTTGAGCGAATTTAATTTAAGTATTTTCATTTTTATCCTGTTCGGCGTGAATTTTTTCAAAAATATTATCTAATGACCTTGTTTTTTCAGAAATAGTATCAAATTGAAAAATGAGATTTGGTATTTTTCGCATAAATTTTGCTTTGGCTATTTCACTTTTGAAAACGCCAGAACTTTTTTCCAATGCGGACTGAACATTTTTTTTATTCATTTTTCCGATGAACGTGTAGAAGATTTTTGCGTACGACATATCGTTTGAAAGTTCCAAATTTCTGACAGTAATAAAAGCGAGATTTTTATCGCGTAGTTTTGTAGAAATTGTTTGCATGATTATTTTTGTAAGCTCACTTTCTAATCTGCCAATACGGATGCGTGCCATTACAGCGTTCTCTCTTTTTCTTCAATGATGTAATTCTCGACGATATCACCAACTTTCATGTCATTATAATCTTTCACGGCGATACCGCATTCACTACCAGCTTTTACTTCTTTTACATCTTTTTGGTAGTGCTTTAGTGTATCGAGATCGCCTTCGTGAATGAGAATGTCATTACGGAAAATTCGTACTCTGCCTTCATTTGTGACTCTGCCTTTTTCGACAGCACAACCAGCAATAGTACCAACACCTTTTATCTTGAAAACTTGTTTTACTACTGCGTTACCCAAAGTTTTTTCGGTGATCTCTGGAGCTAGCATACCCTCCATTGCATTTTTAATGTCTTCGATTGCCTCATAAATAATTTGATAATTTTTTATTTGAACTTTTTCATTTTCGGCAAGTTTACTCGCAGAACTTTGGGTGCGTACATGGAAGCCAATGATGACAGCGTCAGATGCAGAAGCAAGGTTGACATCTGCTTCGTTAATACCACCAACTGCTTTGTGAATGATATTTACAATAATTTCATCTGTGCTCATTTTTTGGAATGAATCGCATAAAGCTTCCACTGAACCGTCAGTATCTGCTTTGACAATCAGTTTTACTTCCGACATATTTTCTTCTTTAATTTTTTGGAAGAGATTACCTAAGTTAGTTTTAGATTGATATCTTTCGCGTTCTTTACGAACATGCAGTCTTTCCATGCCGATTTGACGAGCAATTTTGTCATCTGCAACTTTATTGAGGATATCACCAGCTTTTGGTACTTTGTTGAGACCATAAATAACCGCGACATCAGAAGCAGTAAGTTTATGCTTAATTTCTCTTCCTCTCTCATTTTCCATCTTTCTGGTGCGACCGTAAGTAGCACCGCAAACAATGTTGTCACCTTTTTCTAGGGTTCCTTCTTGTAGGAGGATGGTAACCGTTGTACCCATTTTAGAGTCTTTTTTAGACTCAATAACGATTCCTTTTCCTTCCACGCCCACGGGTGTTTTAAGTTCTAAGATTTCGGCAGTTAATAAAATTGTTTCCAAAAGTTCATCGATTCCTTCACCTGTTTTCGCAGAACAAGGTACCCAAGAAATTTCTCCACCGTAGCTTTCTAGCATCACATTGTGGGTCATCAAATCATTAATGGTTTTATCAATATTTGCGTTTTTTAAATCGACTTTATTAATAGCCACGATGATGGTTACGCCAGCTGCTTTAGCGTGGTCAATCGCTTCAATCGTCTGTTGTTTCACACTTTCATTAGCTGCCACCACGATGATAGCAATATCTGTGATATTTGCTCCGCGTGCACGCATCGCTGCGAAAGCTTCATGACCAGGTGTATCTAAAAATGTAATTTTTTTCTCGTCATGAATAACTTGATATGCACCGATGTGCTGTGTGATGCCTCCCGATTCACCAGCGATGACATTTGTTTGCCGAATTCTATCCAAAATAGCAGTTTTACCGTGATCAACGTGCCCCATTACCGTTACGATTGGTGGTCTTGTTTCGGTTGGAAGATTTTCATGTTCAGAAATGATATTCTCATCTAAAATATCAGAACCGTATTCATCACTAAATTCAACATCAAATTCAAATTCGCCACAAATCAACTCCAAAGAATCTTTGTCTAACCGCTGATTTATCGTTACCATTTGTCCTAAATTGAAGAATTTTGCGATAATCTCTGTGGCGCCGAGTCCCATCAATTTTGCCAACTCGCTCACAGATGTAAATTCGTTCACAACAATTTTAGCGTCAGTTACACCTTGTTGTTTATCGTCTTTTTTGTATTTTTTCTTTTTTGCAGTAGCCTGCAAAGTTTTGCTGATATCTTTTGAAATTTGTGCATGTTCTTGTTCTGTAATTTGCTTTCTTTTGCGACTGTATTTATCTTCTTTATTTTTGTTTCGTTGTTCTTTTTCTCGCCGTTTTTTATCTCTTTTGGAAAGGTTTTCTGGGATAGTTTCTGTTTTGGGAGCAAGTTTTGTTTTTGGAAGCGGTTTTTTCTTTTCAATGACCGATTCTGGTGGAGTTTTCTTAACTGTTCTTTTTGGACTCTGCTTGATATTCTTTTCGACGAACTTTGGAACAGTTTTTACTTTTGCTTCTGGCTTTTTCTCAACCTTTTGCACAATTTGTGCTTTTTTCTTTTGTTCAATTGCTTCGTCTATTTTTTTATGATATTCTTTCGTGTCTTGTTTGCGTTTTTTTACTTTTTCAATTTCCTGTTGAAACATTGCTCGAATTTTTTTTTCATCTGCTTCTTCAACAGAACTCATATGACTTCTAACCACTACGCCCATACTGGCTAAATACTGTTTCAGGGCACCTGATGAAATCTTCAATTCTTTTGCTAATTCTCGTACTTTTATAGCCATTATTCCTCCAGAGCTAATTGTATAATTCCGTTTGCAAAGTTCACATCTTCCACACTGATGATACCAACTTCGCGTTTATTAAATGATTCTCCAAAAAAAGATTTTGTTGCTAATTCAAAAAGTTTGACATCGTTATTTTGCCCAATTTTGAAAAATTCTTTTTTACTATTTTCTGCTAAATCAGAAGCAAGAATTAGCAAAGCCGAATCTCCTGCTAAGCAGGAAAATTTACAAGCATCAAAGCCCCATTTCAATTTACCAGCTTTTTTGGCAAAGTGTAGTAAATTCATCATTTTTTGAACTATTTCTTTCTTTTTAACCATTTTTCCAATTTCCGTAAACACGCATCATTATCACAAACATAATAGCCACGACCAGTAGTATTTTCCTTAAAATTAAATGCAATCTCTTTTTTGAAAATGATAAACCGGCGTAAATTTGGCTGCTTTTTTTTTGTTCGACAAATCACACAACTTCTTATAGCGATGTGGTTTACATTTGAAGAACAATTTTTCATTTAAAAATATTTTGCTGATTCTTTAATCTTTTTCGCGGTTTTGGAACCCAATCCTTCCAAGTTGCAAAGTTCTTCAGCGGTTGCTTCAAAAATATCCTGAACAGATGTATAACCATGGTCACGAAGGATTTTTGCGGTTGATGCTGTGACTCCATCTAAATCATTGATGTGGCTTGTTACCCGGCGTTCTTCTGATATTTTTTCTTCAAATTCAATAGCGAGATAAATGTCTAATTTATAGTCGGTTAACTTGGCGGCTAATTTCACATTTTTACCGCGTTTACCAATTGCTAAATTCTTATTTTCTGCGCTCACAATAACGCGTGCAAATTTCCCTCTTTCCGCTAAATAAACTTTTTCTACTAAATCGGAGCCAATTGCATTCGCTATTAATTGCTCTGGGGAGTCGTCCCAAAGTACCACATCAACCAACTCACCATTCAGCTCTTTGCGAATTGTTTCAATCCGAATTCCATGTGGTCCAAGACAAGCTGCAACTGCATCGATGTTATCATTTACAGATTTAACTGCTACTTTCGTGCGGAGACCTGGTTCTCTCACAATTTTTTTAACTTCAACTTCTTCCGAAGCTATTTCAGGGATTTCATTTTCAAATAATTTTTTCACAAACTCTGGACGAATCCTAGAAAGAATAACAACAACACCCTTTTTTTGTTTGCGGATGTTCACTACGTAAGCTTTTATCATATCACCTGGCTTATAATATTCTTCGTCGATTTGCTCTTCGACGGAGAGGAGTGCATCGGTGTAACCCAAATCAACGGTATAGCCATTATATTCTTCTTTGCGAATGCGTCCTGTTACAATTTGGTTCTTTTGTTTATTATAATCAAATAGAATTCTATCTTCTTCTAATGCTTTAATTCTTTCCAAAATTGCTTTTTTTGTGTTTTTGATGATTTTTGTTTCAAACTCATGGAGGTGCATTTGAGTTGGAACTTTTCCTCCAAGTTCAAGGATTGCATCATATTCTTTAGCTTCTTCCAACGAAATTTCACCCAAATTCATGTCGCGTTCGACCACTATTTTATCGAATTTTACTAATACTGTATTGGTGTTAAAATCAGTGATGATTTCCAAATTATTTTCATCAACCATTCGTTTTGAAATGGCTTGATATAAACCATCTTTAATGATTTCGGTCAACTGTTCTTTGTCTAATTGCTTCAAGCTAGCCAATTGTGCTAAACTTCCCATCAAATTTGCACTCATCATTATTCCCCTTTTTTCTTTTTCAAATTATTTTTTTTGATGTCATCTTTGAAATCAAATTGTGTTTTTGCTTTCTTGATTTTCAGAAATGGAATTTCAATAATTTCAGCATCAACTTCCATCTTAATCTCGTCTGGAAGCACTTCTTTTAATATGCCAATTTTACTGATATTTTGCTCTCCGTCGTCAAAAGTCAATTTGATTTTTTCGTTGATAGCACTGACATAATGTTTTTTTAGTTTCAAAAATCGTTCCAAACCGGGAGAAGAAACCTCCAAAAAATAGCGTTCTTCGATAAAATCTTCTTCTTCTAAAGTGTTCGCTATTTTTTTGCTCACAGTTTTGCATTCGGTGATTGTAACTCCACCTACTTTTGTGAGGAAGATAGCAATAATCAATCCTTTTGCTGTGCGTTTTAGCTCAAAATCATAAAGAGCAACCTCACTTTCGGTTGCCACATTTTCTACAATTTCAGTAATTCTTTTTTCCATAACAAACCTCAATTTATACGAACAAACCACTGTTTCGGCAGTGGTGTCTATTTTTTTCGCAAAAAAAACTGACTTTGACTCGTCAGCAAAAAATTATGCGCTTTTTAACTTCTTTTTTCCTTGAAAAAAACAGTGGATTATGTGTCAAGTTCTAATTTGAAATAATATCTATTGACAACAGGTTTGTGAATTTTGACGATGCATTTGGAGGAGTTATGAAATATCGTGTTGGTGTTTGCCAATTTAAACCCATTTTTTTGAAAGTTAAAGAAAATTTACAAAAAATGACATCGCTTTTGAAGGGGGCGGAAGCAGATTTAGTGGTGTTTCCAGAATTAGCAACTTCTGGTTATTTGTTCAATTCCATTGATGAAGTGGAAGTAGTTGCAGAAGATGCTCAAACTGGTGTGACTGCTACATTATTTAGAGAATTAGCGAAACAAAATAATTGCAGTTATGTAGTTGGTTTTGCCGAAAAATCGGCTGGGAAGTATTACAATTCTTCGATGTTGATAAATCCCGATGGTAACATTTTTGTCTATCGTAAAGTACACTTATTTTTCGAGGAAAAGTTTTTTTTTCAACCAGGGAATAGTGGGTTTAATGTGTTCAAAGCAAAAGGTGAAATTGAAGTTGGTTTGATGATCTGTTTTGACTGGATATTCCCGGAAGCAGCACGAACATTGTCTTTAAAGGGTGCAAAAATAATTGTTCACTCAGCAAATCTTGTTTTGCCGTGGTGTCAACAAGCGATGATAACGCGTTCGCTCGAAAATCGCATTTTTTCCATAACTTCAAATCGGACAGGGTTGGAAAAAAATGGCAAGAAAGAGCTGTTTTTTACTGGTCAATCACAGATTTTAACCACAAAAGGTGAAATTGTTAAGCGTTTAAATGAAGACGAAGAAACAATTTTTGTGACAGAAATTGAACCAAATTTAGCGACCGATAAAATGATTACCGAACATAATCACGCGTTTAATGATAGGCGCAGTAAGTTTTATGAAATTAGATAATTAATAGAAATTGTTGTTGTTTTTCAGATAAATTGAAACAAGTTGTGAAACTGCTGAGATTGCAGCAGTTTCGGCACGCAGAATGTGGTTTCCTAATTTGAAAGTAGGGATATTTTGTTCTTTTATGAATGCTATTTCTTCTTCCGAAAAGCCACCTTCTGGCCCAATTATAATGCAGATATTTGTACTTGAAACGACATCTGAAAGCAATTTTTCTTTTTCGGTTTCGAGTGCAACAACTGGTTGATAATTTTCAGTTTGAAGGGTTTTAAAAAATTGTGATAATTTTACAGTTTGATGTACTTTTGGTAAAAAAACATTATCACATTGTTTTATGGCAGAAATAGTAATTTTTTCAAATTTCTCAATTGGTTTTGGCTTTTGCACCGTCCGTTTTGTGATGATTGGAAAAAAATCTTTTACGCCAAGTTCGGTAAGTTTTTCCACAATTAAATTATCATGCTTATTTTTCAAAAAAGGAAACGCTATCGCAATTTTTTGTTCTGAAAAATTCAATTTGTTAACGGATAGAATATTAACGATAATTTCTGTTTTAAAAATTTCAGAAATTTCAGCTTTTGCTAAAATTCCATTGCCATTTGTTAGTAAAATTTCATCGCCTGTTTGTTTGCGAAATACATTTTTAATGTGATGAAACTCATCACCTTTAATAATAACTTCCGCATCTGTTTTAACTAAACTTGGCACATAAAATGATGGCATTTCCCCTCCAAAAAATTAACCCTACGATTGCTCGTAAGGCTAGTTGTTTTATCCAAAAAAATCTTTCAATTTACTCAAGAAATCTTTATTTGGTTGAAGTTTTTTCTCTTTATCAAACGCAGCAAGTTTTTTAAAAAGTGATTTTTCTGCAGATTTCATTTTTGTAGGTGTAATAACCAAAACTTTCACATAAAGATCGCCTTTATATGCACTATTTACATTTGGTAAACCTTGCGAGCGTAATCGGAAAACTTTTCCTGATTGTGTCCCTGAAGGTATTTTCATTTTTATCTTACCTGCAAGAGTAGGCACCATAATTTCTGAACCAAGTGCAACCTGAGAAAAACTAACCGGATATTGACAAACAAGATTCGCATCCTGTCTTTCAAAAATATTATGCTCTTTTTCATGAATAAGAACAAGAATATCGCCTTTTTCACCACCACGTTTTCCAATGTTTCCTTGTCCACGCATTCTGATATATTGTCCCTCCGCAACACCTGCCGGGATGTGAACTTTGATTGTTTTCGCAACATTCATTCTTCCTTCACCCTTGCATTTTGGACATCTATTTTTGATGATTTTTCCTTCACCATGACAAGATGGACAAGTTACAGCTGTTTGCATATGACCAAAAAGTGAACGCGTGGTTTGCATTACTTGTCCAGCTCCATGACATTGTGAACAAGTTTGAACATCACCATCTGTAGAACCAGTTCCGTGACAAGTTTCACAAGCATTTTTTACATTGATTTTAATTTTTTTATCAATTCCTTTGGCTATTTCTTCGAGTGTGAGTGAAAGTTTAATTTTTAAATCTTCGCCTCTATTTCGTTGACGGCCACTTCTTCTTCCACCGCCAAATCCACCGCCAAAAAGACTTTCAAAAATGCCACTAAATCCGCCACCGCCACCAAAAATATCAGAAAAATCGCCAGCGTGCGTAAAGTTGTCCCAACTAAACCCACCGCCACCAAATGCACCTTCCATGCCGGCATGTCCAAATTGGTCATATCGCTGTTTTTTTTCACCATCGCTCAGTACTTCATAAGCTTCGGAAGCTTCTTTAAATTTTTCTTCCGCTACTTTATCATCTTGATTTTTATCGGGATGATATTTCATCGCAAGTTTACGATATGATTTTTTAATTTCAGAAGCTGTCGCATTTTTATTAATGCCCAAAACTTCATAATAATCTCTTTTTGCCATTTAAATTCCTTCTTAATAAAAATAATCTTGCGAAAGCCAAAACTTTCGCAAGATTATATAATTAATTACTTTTTTTCGTCTTCGTCAACTACTTCAAAATCAGCGTCAACAGGGCCATCTGCTTTTGGCTCTTGAGCTTGTTTTTCACCCATTTTGCTTGGATCAAAGTCTGCTCCGTTCATATCTGGTGTACCTTGCTGAGCGGCTTGTTCTTTTTGCATTTCCGCATAAATAATTTCACCAATTTTCTGAGCTTTTTTGGCAAGTTCATCACGAATTGTTTCGTAATCTTCTTTTGAAGCTGTGGCAGCATCAAGTTTTTCCATCTTCTCTTTTGCTTCCTTGATAGCTTCTTCGACTGTTGTTTTATCTGCTTCTTCAAGTTTTTCGGCATACTCAGTCAAGCTTTTTTCAGTAGAGAAAATAAGTGCGTCAAGTTCATTACGAGATGTAATTGCTTCTTTTTTCTGCTTATCTTCATCAGCGTGAGCTTCCGCATCTTTCACCATTCTATCAATTTCAGCTTCATCTAATGAACCAGTTCTATCAATTTTAATTGATTGTTCTTTGCCAGTTCCTTTGTCTTTAGCATGAACATGCAAAATACCATTTGCATCAATATCAAAAGTAACTTCGATTTGCGGAACGCCGCGG
>CAZWYK010000020.1:0-7155 GCA_964638205.1 uncultured Candidatus Cloacimonadota bacterium
ATTATGACTGTTTATAAGCGATATCCGTCGATGACGCGGGATAATGTAGATGCGATTGGTTTAATTATTGCGGAAGAGATGCGATTGGTCGAAGATTTTACGATTGATTCCGCTTGGTTCAAATCAAATTCTGGAAAAGATATTTCGAAGCAATTAGAGCTAATCAGAAAAAGTTTTAAACGGATAGGCGATATATATCACAACAAATTTATCACCACGAATGCGGAAAGGGATTTCGTGGAATTTGAAAATCTAGTTGCACGCTTTTGCGAATTTGATATTTTCCTCAATGAAGAGGTTGTGCAATCACAAAAAGATTTTCGTAAACGCGTTATCGATTTGAATTTTCATCTTGCCGAATTTTCCAAAAATCCAGTTCATTACTTTAATGTAGTTGAAAAATATCGTGAATTTAATGGGTTATACCCGAATCACGCTGATATTTTTGATTTCCAAGAAAATATTTTTATCTGCTTAGAGAAAAGTTATGATTTGTTGTTACCTCAAATTGAAACGCAAGCTTTCGTCGATACTTTGCACAACATTACGCTCGACAAAAAGGGATTAGATTCACTTTACATCAATGCTAGTATAGATTACGAAGATTTGCTTTCAGATGTGAAATTGAATAGAATTCAAAAATCAGAACAAATTAGAACGATTTATAAGCGTGCTAAAATTCGTTTTGAACGCAACGATTTGGATTCTGCATTTGTGGATTATGAAAAATTATTGACTTTCAGAATAGATAAAAATTTCAAAAAAATATGTAATATTAAATTAGCTGAAATTAGCGAATTGAACGGTGATTTTGTGTCTGCAGAAAAATTCTATCAAGAAGCGTCAAAATTTGCTCCCAAATCGGAGAAAAAAGATTTACAACAAAACGTACTTGCTTCCATCAATTCTGCTGCTGAAATTTTGTTAGATAACGGTAATGCAAAAGTTGCTGTGACCGAATATCTCCGTTTGGCAAAAGAGCTTGAAAATACTAATGTGGGAAAAAGTGTGGGGTTTATATTACGTGCGATTGATATTTATAAAAATATCAATGAATATCAAAAAGCGATAGATTTATTTTTACAAATTGCAGATTTGAAACAAAATAAAAATGAAATTCTCGCTGCGTTTTCAGGAGCATGGTCAATTTCGGATAGTTTAGCCGAAAACGCAGATTCACTGTCTGCTATAACTTTCTGGCAGCAAAGTGAAAATTTACGAAATCAATTTATTGAAAAATATAAAAAGTCAAATGAAGCCTACATTTTACATCGTCAAATTATTGAATTTTATGAAAATAATCAGTTTAACGATAAAGAAAAAGCAGCAAAAATGTACATGAAACTCCATAATAATGCAGATGCAATGAATTTAGGCGAAGATTCAAAAGAAGCAATTTTCGCTAAAGCAATTTTGATTTACGAAGAATTAAAAAATGAAGCTAAAATGATAGATTTAATCGTCCAGTTTGAAAAATTATACCCAAATTATTCTGCAACTGATGGATTAGTTGGTAAAATTGCGGCAATTTACATTGACCGTCAAAATGTAGATGATTTAATAAGTTTTGAAAAAATGTACCCGCTTCACCCAGATGTAGGCGTAGTTTTGAGAAATTTAGCAAATATTTATCTTGAGAATGGTGATGCAAATTTGATGCTTTCATTTCAGAAAAAATATCCAAATCACGATGCTTCTGAAATTTTGTTAAATAAAGTTGCCGAAATGTATAATGAAAGTAAAAACATTGATGATATTTTTACTTTTACCAAAATGTTTCCGCAGCATTCAGCAAGCTTAGAATTGCAAAAAACAGCGGCAACAATTTATCATAAAAACGGTGACGAAGATAAGCTGGAAGAAATTGCGCGTATTATTAAAAAGAAAGACCCAAACTATAATCTCTTGGAGCAGTTGGCCATTCAGAAACTGGTGAAAATAAACGCTGAAATTGATACTCTCTTCGTAACTGAAAAATTTGATTTGATGTTGGAAAAAATTGAGGAATTCAAAATAACGGATAAGTATTACCGAAAAGATGACATCGAAATTGATTTAACAGCAAATTATGAGATTCACGAATATTACGCAAATTTCGTAGATTTTTACGTTAGATTTGAACAAAAATTATCTAATATTCAAACTGAGTTTTTAGATGTTGATCCACAAAAATTGATGCGTGTGAACGAGTTAACAGAATGGAAAAAACATTTAAATAGTGGTGATAGTAGAGTTCAGAAATTAATGGAAAAGTGTGATGAACACAGCAACGAAGTGGTACTATTGGTTAAGGAAGGTGTTGATTTTGGACTTGAGGTCAGTCAAAAAACTAAAGCCCTCTATTTTGTTGCTCAAATGTATGATTATGGCATGGAAATTATTTCCGTTCAAATGATGAAATTTATTGATGAATCTAACCAGTTGAACAGTGGAGATATTGCCAAAAATCCAGTTATTCAAAAACAATGGAAAGCAAATGTATGGAAAAAAACAAAAGAATTTGCACTCGGCTTTCAAAAGAAATCGGCACAATATTATAATACAATTATGATGACTTTTGTTGATGATAAAGATTATTCTGACGAATGGACAAATTTAGCATTAGGTAGATTAATTGCTTGGAAAATCCGTTCGCCGAAAACTTATCTTTATGCGCATTCTGATTCTACTTGGGTTCAAAATGACATACCGATTAGTGATGTTATTTCTGCTGTAAATGTAGATTCTATTTGGAAGAATGCAATCGAATTTTCTGTAAATGACACTGTGAAATACTTAGAAATTTCACAGAATTTTACGACCTATTTTGTGAAAAATTTTGAGAGTATTATCAAACCAGAAAAATTTTCTGTAAATTATATTTATAATCAGCCAATAGGGATTTATTTGAATGGCGTGAAATTGGAGAAGGAGCACATTATCCGAGATACGATAAACGGAGAATTGCAATTTAGCACTAATTCTATCAAAAATCTTCGAGATGGAGAGAATACAATTATTTTTGAAATTAAATATGATTCTCTGCTGGTTGAAAAAAATAAATTTATTGCTGATTTTGAGATGCAATATGACAAAGAAAATTACGATTTTGCACTTTCAACAGAAAAGAAAATTCTGCTTTCTGATTTTTCGTGGTTGACGAAAAAAGGAGATTTAGTAGATTCAATTTTTGTGATAGATTCTACTTGGGTTTTGGCAGATAGTGCTAATTTCTCATTTTTCAAAAATCAGATGTTTGGTCTGCAAAATAGCGAAGCTATCGAGATTTGGTCACCAGAAATTGACACAACAAAAATGGAAAATGTCTATTTTGTAAAACAATTTAATATCGACACAGAATTTGTAAGTGCAACTGCAAAATATATTGGGCAAAAATCGGTTTCAATGTGGATAAATGGTGAAGAAATAATTTCAAATGAAGAAATAGTTTTTGACACAAAATTGAATCAAGTTCAAATGCAAGAGATAGAAATTCCGCAATTTATAAGTGGTGAAAACACCATTTTGGTAAGAGTAAATGGCGACAAAACATTTAAAGGTTTTATTCTTGAAATGGAATATGTTGCGAAAAAGATGCTTAAAAATAGTGTTGACAATAATGTTGAGATTGAAAATGATGTAAAACCAAACACAGGAGGAAACGATGAAATGGAAAATTAGCATAATTTTAATGGTTATTGCTGTTTCTAATTTTACTCAGAATCCCAAAGTAAACTTGGATAAATTTAAAGAAAAGCAGAAGTTGGTGAGCGAAGAGGTAGTTGAAGAAACAATTCAGATTCGTAAACCGGAAAATGCAGTGATGATGTCACGAAAGCGTACGAATTTGGAATTTTATTATAAAATAAATATTCGTGAAAGATTAATAAAATCAAATAAATTATTATATTAAGGAGAAAAAAATGAGTAAAAAATGGATGAAAGTGTTGTTAGTTGCAGTATTTACTGTGATGTTTGGTAATTTAGCGGCGGTTAATTTAATCGATATGTATATGGATGGTGGGCCATTTATGCACATAATTGCTGGTTTGTTTGTGGTTATGATTGTGGTAGCATTGGTTAAGTTTTTTCAATTATCTATTACAGAAAAGCTTGATACAAAGAAATTTTACCTTAAATTGAAAGGCTATATTGCTAACGATCAGTTCGGTGAAGCTGTTGAAATTAGTAGTCAGTTCAAAAAAACAACAATGGGATTTATTTTTTGGAATGGTTTAGTTGCTTTTTTAGATGCCAAAAAAACTGGTAAAAAAGGGTATGCATTACAGAAAGATGTGCAAAATGCTTTTGATGAAGCTGGTTTACAGAAAATTCCATCAATTGAAGCAGGACTTTTTTGGCTAGATATTATTGCACAAGTTGCAACTCTTCTTGGTTTGCTTGGAACTATTTTTGGTTTGGTTGCTGCTTTTGATGCACTCGCAAATGCACCCGAAAACTTGAAACAAAAAATGCTTACAGAAGGCATTTCGCAGGCGATGGGAACTACAGCGTGGGGGCTATTAGTAGCAATTCCAACGATGGGTATAAAAGGTGCATTACAAGCAAAAGCTGATAAAATCATCAATGATATTGATGAATATAGTGTGAAAATTATCAATAGAATTAGTTATAAAATAGAGGATTAAACGAGAAAGATATCGAGAAAAGAACCGAAAGAACCGAATCTCATTCCCATTATGAATTTGTTTATTGTTGTTATTCCGATGTTAATGACGATGATGGTTTCAGTTCATTTGGCGATGTTGGAAATCACTCTTCCGACTCCGTCTGGCGGTGGTGGTTCAGAAGAAATAGAACAAAAAGAAGAGCCACCTAAAGAAATAATTTTAGCTCTTTTCACCGATAAATTTGAGATAAGCATTGAAGGAAGTGAAGATATTGTTAATATACCTATTTCTGGTAATCTACATAATTATGAAGAACTTCATAATAAAATGGGTGAGTTGAAACTTGTACACGAAAGGCAGCAAACAGTGAAAATTATTCCTGACCCAAATGTAAA
Organism: uncultured Candidatus Cloacimonadota bacterium; assembly: GCA_964638205.1. Classification (GTDB taxonomy): domain Bacteria; phylum Cloacimonadota; class Cloacimonadia; order Cloacimonadales; family TCS61; genus TCS61. The sequence goes on from CAZWYK010000020.1 coordinate 5,006, forward strand.
ATTTGACACTTTGCTTCGTTCGGTTGATATTTGTAAAGGTAATGGATTCCCAAACATAACTTATTCTACAATGCAGAAAAAGTATTACCGTGTTGGTAAAAAATAGGGGACTGAGATGATACGATCAAATGTTGCTGTGAATAGAGGGAGAATTCAACCGGGTGGATCAATATCAAGTCCTTTTAAGATTAAAGCAAAAGGAAAAAAAACAAAAGATTTAAACATCACCTCATTGATTGATATTTTAACGATTTTATTGGTTTTTATGATTAAAAATGTCTCGATGGATGCCGCCCAAAAGAATGCTCCCGAAGGTATGGAAATGCCAACGACATTCAATAAAAATGAACTAATTGAGAGTGGTGATGCTGTTTTTGTGAGAATATATTCGCCTAAAATTGATAGTCAAACTGGCGAAAAACTGGACGGTAAAATTCTTTACGGAAAAGAGAATACCTTGGTCGGTAGTTTATCTAAGTTTGTTTCTGATAATAACATTCGCAAAGTTCTTTTGCAATATTTACAGCTGGAATCAAAACAAATTAGTAAAACGGTGGATAGTGAAGGCAAAAATAAAATACCTTGCTTATTGATTCAAGCTGATAAAGATTTGGAGTGTCGTTATATTACTGAGTTCATTAAATTTAGCGGGCAGGCTTCTTTTGCGAACATCTATTTTTCCACAATTCATACTGAAAACCAGGATGAAGTCTTGGGGATTGTGGCAAACTCAACAGAAGTGCTTGGGAACTAGGCGGTTATGATGAATAAAATCTTGAATTTAACTTTATCTTACAAAGGGAAACATTTGGATACCGTCAAGCACAATCGTGATTTTAAGAATAAATTTGTTATCGGAAGTGATAAGAATTTATTTTGGCAAATTCTTGATGAAAATTTCCCCAAAAAACACACTTTTTTAACTTTTTCAGGTGGAAAATATATTATTCATCTTTTGGACAATATGGAAGTTTCAGTTTTGAAAAATGACAATGAGCTTTCTCAAAATGAAGTTAACGAAATACTGAATAATAATAAGTTTCAGCTTTCTGCGAACATAAATGGTTCCATAACTTTTGCCGATTGGAAAATTGACTATAAATTTATGGAACCGTTCAAACTGAAATTAAAACATTTTTCAAAAGCAGAAATTGCGGTTGTTATAAAAAAATATGGTAAAAAAGAGTCAGTTTCACGAGAGCATAAATTTACGACATTTTTCTTGCTTTTTGGATTGCTTTTTACAGCCGTTGGACTTTATATTGGTACGAAAAATTATGTACCACCAGCAGAAATTAGCTTTACTGAACGCTTTCAAAAAGTGGAAGCAATTGCTACTCGAATCGAAGCTGAAATGGAAGAAATTGAATTGGAAGAAAAAGAAGATACTCCAAAAATTGATGTGACAAAGCGTCGTGCTGAGACAGCAGAAGCTGCTGAAGAGGCAGTGGAAAAAGCACAAGAAGTGGCAGCTGCAGATTTTGCCGCAGAATTTGGTTTGGAATTTGATGAAACTGCAACTACGGGTGATGATGATTTTGGTGGTGAAATTTTGGAAGTTGCTCAAGTTAATGATATTGTGGTAGCACCTCAAACTGGCGGTGGTGGTACTGGTGGAATCCCCGGTTCTGGCAGTGGCTCAGTTTTATCTGGTTCTGGTAGTGGTGAGCTAGATTTTGGTGATGGTGGAGATTTTGATGGTTTTGGTGACGGCGGCGGACTCGGTGATTTAAGTAGTCTTTCGGTTGGAAATCTGGAAGGTTTAGATCTTGGTGGTGCGGGTTTAGAAGAGATTGATATTTCAGCTATTGGTGGAAAAATTGGTGATTTGAAAACTATAAAAATTCAAAGTAGTGCACAACTTGCTGCTGCCAAGAAAAAATTTGCCGGCGTGAAAGCGGTCAAAGAAGAGGCCATTGAACTGGAAGAAATTACACCAGCGGCAAAGACTGAAATTGCAAAAATTAACCAAATTGTGAATACATACCGGCCACAAATTGCTAGTCGTTATCGAGTCGAATCGATGAAGTATGATATGTATGGAACAATGAATATTACGCTGTATATTGAAGAAAATGGTACTATTATTGCGGTTGAATTTGACATTACAACCGGCAGTCATTTCACAGATGAATTTTTGGAAATTGTTC
>CAZWYK010000020.1:7165-13571 GCA_964638205.1 uncultured Candidatus Cloacimonadota bacterium
GGTAATTTTAACATGGAAAATACCAGTCAAAGAAGCACAAATTTTTGAGTTTCGTCAAAAATTTGTGAAACAATAAAAAAGGAAGCCCTCAATTGAGGGCTTTTTTAAATGAATTATTACGAAATAGCAATTCCTGTAAATCTTGAAAAAAAATATATTTATAAGTCTTTCACAACAATTGAGACAGGTTGTCGGGTTTTCGTGTCGTTTCAAAATACATTTTATACTGCTATTGTGTGGCAAAAAGTATCGGAAATTGATGCAAACATAAAATACAAAGGTATTATCGAAATCATTGATGAAATCCCTAAAATAAATCAAGATCTTCTAAAATTAGCAGAATGGGTAAGTATTTACTATCATTGTAGCCTAGGTATGGTGATTGCTGCAATGTTGCCGTCTGCTTTTCATATTCAAACTCAACAGAAAGTAAAAAGAATTTCCATGAAATTGGAAGTTGACGCAGAGATATTATCGCTTATTTCAAAGGATAAATGGACAGATATTTCCATCCTGAAAGAGAATAAAATAACTAATATTTACGAAAGATTAGAAAAACTGGAAGTTTTGCAACTTATTGAAATTCAAAGAACTTATGATGAAAAAATAAAAAAGAAAATTGCCAATTTCATAGTTTTGAATTTTCCAAAAATATTGCCAGAATTAACAGTAAAACAAAATGAAGTTTACACTGAATTACAAAAAGTTGGAACAGATTTTCCTCTTTCCAAAATTATAAACCAATTTACTTATTATAGCATCAAGAAATTGCGTGAAAAAGGTTTGCTCACGATAGAACCACGCGAAATCAATAGCCAGATTTCGCTTTTACCTAAAGAACAGAAAATACGGAATTTTCAGTTAACAGATGAGCAAAATGAAGCAGTGAAATGTTTGCAAAAAGCAGTTTCAAAAAACGAATTTAAAACATTTTTACTTTATGGAATAACTGGAAGTGGTAAGACAGAAGTATATATAAAAGTGATTGAAAAAGTGCTTCAAATGGGGAAAACTGCTTTGATGCTCGTTCCAGAAATTTCACTGACTCCACAAATGGTAGAAAGATTTTATGATGCATTTGGCGAAAATATTGCCATTTTACACAGTCATTTGAATGATCGAGAAAGATGGGAACAGTGGAATAAAATTAAGTTTGGCAATAGCAAAATTGTCATTGGTGCGAGAAGTGCAATTTTTGCGCCACTCGAAAATATCGGTGTTATCATCGTGGATGAAGAACACGAAACCACTTATAAACAGGATAAAACGCCCAGATATAATGGCCGCGATTTGGCTGTTGTTCGTGGAAAATTTGCTGATGCGGTTGTTATTTTGGGAAGTGCTACGCCTTCGTTGGAAAGTTGGCGAAATGTAAGGTTAAAAAAATATCAATTACTAAAACTAACTAAACGGCCAAGGGATGCTGAACTTTCAAAAGTTGAAATTATCGATATGCGTTGCGAAAAAGATACGAAAAATCTTCTTTCTGAAAAGTTAAAACAAAAAGTTGAAGAACGATTAAAAGCTCATGAACAAATTATTTTGTTACAGAACAGAAGAGGTTATTCATCGTTTGTGCAGTGTATTTCTTGTGGTAAATTATTCGAATGCAAGAATTGCGATGTCAGTATGAAATTTCACAGTAAAGAACAAAAATTAGTTTGTCACTATTGTGGATTTTCAGAAAAAATGCCACGAACGTGTCCAGAATGTGGAAGTTATCTTTTCAGTTTTGGGGCAGCGGGAACACAGCAAATCGAAAAATACTTAAAGATGATTTTTCCAACTGCTAAAATTTTACGAATGGATTCTGATTCGGCACGCAAAAAAGATAGTTATAACTCGATGTTTGAAAAAATGCGTGCTGGGAATGTTGATATTTTATTGGGCACGCAAATGATTGCGAAAGGTCTTGATTTTCCGAATGTAACATTAGTTGGTGTAATCTCTGCGGATATTGGTTTAAATGTGCCCGATTTTCGCGCAGCAGAGCGTACATTTCAACTACTTACACAAGTTGCTGGCAGATCTGGAAGAGGTGAGAAATCGGGAGAAGTTATCGTTCAAACCTACAACCCAGAGCATTATGCCATTCTTTTGGCGATGGAACAAAACGCTGAAAAATTTACCGAAAAAGAGATGAAACTGCGAGATGCGCTATCGTATCCACCACTTACCAAAATGGCTCGAGTTATTTTTAGTAATAAAAATGAAGGTTACTTAAAACAACAATTATTGAAAAATTCAAAATTATTTGAGATTCTGCGACAATACGACGACGATTTGAAAATTTTGGGACCAGTTCCAACACCAATCGAAAAATTGCACAATGTGTACCGATATCATCTCATTATTAAAACAAAATCGTTTGGTAAGCTATCGCAAACAATCAATTATTTGCAACGAAATTTACGACTCAGTTCTACCATAAAATCAACGATTGACGTTAATCCATATTCATTATTATAACAATTTTCTTGACGAAAAAAGGGCGATTAAGTTCTGGTTATTTTTAAATTTAGGAGGATAGATGGATTACTTTTTAACAGAGGATCAACAAGAAATACGCGATTTGGCGCGTCAGGTGGCAGAAGAAAAAATCAAGCCAGTGCGTGCAAAATATGATGAAGAAAACGCATTCCCATGGGAAATTGTGGAAGAGTTTAAAAAAACAGACCTTTTTGCAGTTCTCGTTCCAGAAGAGTATGGTGGAATCAGCGGAAAAGTTGCAGATGTCGCCATTCTTACCGAAGAACTAAGCCGTGTTTGCGGTGGGATTAGCCTTTCCTTAGGAGGGTCAGGATTGGGAATGTACCCGATTTTAATTTCTGGCAGTGAAGAGCAAAAACAGAAATATTTACCGTTGATAGCAGATGGTGAAAAACTTGCTGCATTTGCACTCACAGAAGCAAATGCCGGTTCTGATGCTGGTGGAATGGAAACAACTGCTGTGAAAGATGGTGATTATTTTGTTTTGAATGGAACCAAACAATGGATTACTAACGGTGGCGAAGCGGATATTTACACAGTTTTTGCTTTAACTAATAAATCGAAAGGAGCACGGGGTTCTTCTTGTTTCATCGTGGAGAAAGGAACGGAAGGTTTCACTTTTGGTAAAAAAGAAGACAAAATGGGAATTCGTGGTTCCGCAACACGAGAATTAGTTTTTGATAATTGCAGAATTCCGAAAGAAAATATGATTGGTCGTGAGGGAACAGGTTTTATGATTGCAATGAAAACTCTCGATAAATCTCGTCCGATGGTAGCTGCTCAAGCAGTTGGAATCGCACAGGGTGCGTATGAAGAGGCGGCAAAATATTCGAAAGAGAGACAGCAATTTGGCAAGCCTATTTCGGCTTTCCAAGGTGTTCAGTTTATGTTGGCAGACATGGCAACTCAAATTGAAGCAGCTCGTGCATTGGTTATGCAGACTGCAAAAATGATTGATTCTGGTGCAAAAAAATACTCAAAAGAATCTGCAATGTGCAAAGTTTTTGCTTCTGATGTGGCAATGAAAGTTACAACTGATGCAGTTCAAGTTTTGGCTGGTTACGGTTATATGAAGGAATATCCGGTTGAAAAAATGATGCGTGATGCGAAAATTACCCAAATTTATGAAGGGACAAATCAAGTTCAACGCGGTGTGATTGCATCAAATTTATTGAAGGAATTTTAAATTTGAAATTATTGATTCATATTTGTTGTGCGCCGTGTTTCGCGGCGCCTTATTTTCATTTAAAAGAGAAATTTGAAATTCACGGTTTTTGGTTTAACCCAAATATTCATCCGTACTTAGAGTATAAAATCCGAATGGATGAAATAGTAAAATTTGCCAAAAATGAAAAATTTCCGATAATTCTAAAAAATGAGTATAATCTTAAAAATTTTTTACGAAAAGCAAATTTTAGAGAAAATAGTCGTTGTCAATTTTGTTACTACGATCGTTTGAAATATGCGGCAATTATTGCTAAAAAAGGCAATTTTGATTTTTTTACGACTTCGCTTTTATACAGTAAATTTCAAAATCACGAATTGATTCGTGAAATTGGCGAATCGCTTGCAAAGGAGTATAGGATAAAATTTTATTACGAAGATTTCCGTAAATATTGGAAAGAAGGAATTCAAATTTCCAAAGAAAAAAAGATGTATCGACAACAATATTGTGGTTGTATTTTCAGTGAAGAAGACAGATATAAACCGAGGGGAAATTGATGATGAAAAATGTAATGTCGTTCCAAAAGATGAAAACAGAAAATAAAAAAATTGTGATGCTGACGGCGTACGATTATCCATCTGCAAAATATGCAGAGCTTGCAAATGTAGATGTGCTATTGGTTGGGGATACTTTGGGGATGGTTGTTTTGGGTTACGAAAATACTTTGCAAGTTACTTTAGATGACATAATCTACCACACAAAAGCAGCACGACGCGGTGCAAAAAATACTTTCATTATTGCAGATATGCCGTTTGGCTCTTATCACATTAGCGATGAAGAAACTCGCAAAAATGCGATTCGTTTAATCACCGAAACAGGTGCAAATGCAGTAAAATTGGAAGGCGGTTCGGAAAACAGAACAGATACAATAAGAAAAATTCGTTCAATTTTAGATTGCGAAATTCCGGTAGTGGCGCATCTTGGATTAACGCCACAATCCATTAATTCTATTGGTGGTTACAGGGTTCAAGGTAAAAAAGATGCACAATATCAGCAAATTTTACAGCAAGCAATTGATGTTGAAAAAGCGGGTGCATTTATGTTGGTTTTGGAAGCAATTCCAGAAAAATTAGGTAAAGAAATTGCGGAAAGTATTTCAATTCCAACGGTTGGTATTGGGGCTGGAAAATATACTGATGGTCAAGTTTTAGTTTATCACGATATTTTGGGAATGTCAGATTTTCAACCAAAATTTGTGAAAAAATACGCAAATTTAGAGGAAGTAATTTCAAACAAAATTGGGGAATATTGTGATGATGTGAAATCTGAAAAATTTCCTCAACAAGAGAATATTTACTATCCAATTAAAGAATAAAGATGGTTCTGCTTGACTTGATTATCTTCATTTTAAAAAAGCGTTATTTATGGAAAATATGATGGAAAATTATAAAAGTTTTGAGATGACTCCCGACGAGCGAATTCAAGCTGTATCGAATTTGAAAAGAAATTTGGAAGATAATTTTGTCCAACTTGGTCAATTACTTTTGGATATGCGAAGAACGAAGTTTTTTAAATTCAAAGGTTACAAAAATTTCAGAGATTTTGTGGAGGCAGAGTTCAATTTTAGTAGTTCATTTGCCAATAAAATTATTGGGAATTTTGAATTTTTTGTGAAAGAACTCGATATTGACGAACAATCTGTGAAAAATATTGGACTCGATAAACTGAATATGCTAAAACCGATGGTAAAAAAAATGTCTTTCGAAGAAACTGACCATTGGTTAAAAAAAGCAACAGATTTGCCTTCAACAGAATTAAGAGAAGAGATAAAAGAGATTCGTGACAAACAAAAAACAAAGGAAAAAACATTAAAAGATATTTTTTCAGAACAATATCTCGAAAAAATGGTTACTTTTTTCAATTGCAATCGTAAAGAACTGGATTTCAAATTGGCTTTATATTTTCAAGATTTAAATCTCGATGAAGTTCTAAAAATGATTAAAATTAATGAAAGACAATTTCAAATAATAGATGAAAAACAATAAGTTTGGAGAGTATATCGGGAAAATTGTGCCTTAATTTACAAAAAATATTTTGGAGAAAATTATGCAAAAATTAAGAATTTTATGGGTCGATGATGAAATTGAACATTTAAAACCTTTCGTCATTTTCCTTTCCGAAAAAGGGCACAAAGTGATGACTGTTTCGAATGGCTCAGATGCAATTAAATTGGTTTTAAAAAACCATTATGACTTGGTTCTTTTGGATGAAATGATGCCAGGAATGGACGGTTTGACAACCTTAAAAGAAATAAAAAAAATTAACAGTTCGCTATCGGTTGTGATGGTGACAAAAAATGAAGAAGAAGATTTGATGGAAGATGCGATAGCTGGTCAAATTGCCGATTATCTGATTAAACCGATAAAGCCGAATCAGCTTATATTGACGATTAAGAAATTATTTCAAACAAATGAAATTAAGAAAAATAAAGTTGGTGCAGATTACGCAAAATTTTCAACAGAATTAAATAGTGATTTGGCCTCAAACCCAAATTGGAGTGAATGGGCACAAATTTATCGAAAATTGTGTGATTGGGATTCAAAACTAGATGATATTCGTGACGAAACAATGACACATTTACACTTTTTGGAGAAACTAAATTGCAATGCTGAATTTTCAAATTATGTGACGCGAAATTACAAAAATTGGTTGAACACAGATGACCGACCAACTTTTTCTTTTGATTTGATT
>CAZWYK010000021.1:0-13008 GCA_964638205.1 uncultured Candidatus Cloacimonadota bacterium
TCAACTTTGGGATTTGAATTTACCTCTGACTGAGATGCACCAAATAGCAAAAAAGTTTGGGAGTGATATTAATTTTTTTTTGGAAGGCGGAACAGCTTTGGGCGAAAATAGAGGTGAAGTTATTTCACTTCAAAATGACCTTAGAATTGAGAACATTTTTTTGGTAAATCCAGGGTTTAGAGTTTCTAGTAAAGAGGCTTATCAATTGGTAAATATTTCTACCGAAAATCCAAATTGGTCGAAAATTTTAACTGAAAAAGATGTGCGTTTTTGCTCCAATAAACTGGAAGAAAAAATTTCAAGAAAATATCCAGTTATCAAAAATATCATCGATTACCTCAAAGATAATGGTGCTTCAAACGCAATATTATCTGGAAGTGGCGCCACTATTATCGGCTTCTGCCCAGACTTTCAAACTGCACAAAAATTTGAAAAATATTATTCCAAAAAAGGATTTTGGAATATCATAACGAAAACGAAGAGGAGAATTCAAAATGGAAATTACAGATGTTAAAGTTTTTTTGAAGGAAAGCAACCAACTAAAAGCGTTTGCAAATATGGTTATTGACGATGCTTTTATCATTAGAAACATCAAAATTATTGATGGCGAAAATGGTTTGTTTGTAGCAATGCCAAGCCGAAGATTGAATAATGGCGAGTACCGTGATATTGCTCATCCAATCAATACTGAAGCACGCAATATGATAGAAAAAATCATTTTGGAAAAATATGAAGAAATCCTAGCTGAACAACCAACAGAAGAGGATAAAAGCGAATAGATGTCTTTGAATTTAAAAATTTTTACGGGCAACGCAAACATTGGCTTAGCAAACGATGTTGCTAAAATTATGGATGTCCCACTCGGTGATGCTAAAGTATTTAAGTTTTCAAACGATAATTCGTTTGTGAAAATTAATGATAGCGTTCGTGGTGCAGAAACATATATCATTCAGCCAACTTGCAAGCCAGTTAACGACAATTTGATGGAATTGCTCATCATGATTGACGCTTTAAGGCGAGCTTCAGCCCAAAAAATCATCTGCGTAATCCCACATTTTGGCTATGCACGATCAGACAAAAAAGATCAACACGGGATTGCCATTTCAGCAAAATTAGTGGCAAATCTTCTGACAACCGCTGGTGCAAGTAGAATTGTAACAATGGATTTACACTCAGACCAAATTCAGGGTTTTTTTGACATTCCAGTTGACCATCTTTTTTCGACGCCAATCTTCGCTTCTTACTTCAAAGATAATTTTGATTTAACAGAAGTGATGGTCGTTTCACCAGATACAGGCGGAACAGCAAGAGCAAGATCATTAGCTAAACGATTAAATTGTAACATCGCAGTTGGTGACAAAAGAAGAACCGGTAATGACAATAATGCTGAAATCATGAACATCGTTGGTGAAGTGGAAAATAAAATTTGTGTTTTGTTTGATGACATTATTGACACAGCTGGAAGTTTGTGTAAAATGGCAGAAGTTTTGAAAAAAAACGGTGCAAAAAAAGTTTACGCAGCAGCAGCACACGGTGTTCTTTCTGGAAAAGCAATTGAAAGAATAGAAAAATCATCAATCGAGACATTATTCATCACAGATTCTATCCCCTTTTCGGAAGAGAAAAAAAAATGTAACAAAATAGTTTCGTTATCAATTGCGGAACTTTTAGCAGCAGCGATAAAAAAAATTCATCTCGAAGAGTCGCTGAGCGTTTTATTTAAATAGATCCATTCGGCAAATGGAATACACAACGGAGGAAAAATGAACATAAACATTGATGCAAAAGAAAGAGAGATTGGTAGAAGATCTGATCTCAATAAACTTAGAAGTGAAGGATACATTCCAGGCGTAATTTATGGTGCAGGAAAAAAAGGTGTAAACATTCTTCTCGAAAAATTAGAATTCAACAGAAAGTACAAAAAATCAATTGGTGAAGTTGCTTTTTACGAAATCACTGTTGGTGGAAAAACCTACACCACAATTTTAAAATCTAAGCAAATTCATCCTGTAAAAAGAAATTTCGTTCATATTGATTTTATGGAGCTCAAGAAAGGTCATAAAATCACTATTGAAATTCCCCTTCAATTCGTGGGCGAAGCAGCTGGCGAAGCAGAAGGTGGAGTTGTCGATATTCTTATTCGTAAATTGAAAGTTAGCAGTTTACCAAAAGATGTGCCAGACAACATTAAAGTTGACATTTCTGCTTTGAAAATTGGCGACTCTCTTAGTGTTGCTGACCTTGATTTGACCAATCTTGAAACTGAACTTCCTGAAGACACAACGATTGTTAACATCACTACGAAAATGTCGGAAGAAGAATATGAAGCAAGTTTACAAGCTTCAACAGATGACGAAGAAGAATTGGAAGAAGGAACAACAGAAGAAGAAACTGAAGCACCAAAAGCTGAATAATTTCAAAGATGAGATTAGTCGTAGGGTTGGGCAATCCTGGTTTACGATATAAAAATAATCGTCATAATATCGGTTTTTTGGCTTTGGATAATTTTTCCAAACTGAAGAAACTGAAGTTTGGCAATAAAAAATTGTATCGTGCTACTCAAGCAGAAAATTTAGAATTGCTTAAACCAAAAACATATATGAATAGAAGTGGTGATGCTCTCACTTCGATAATGACAAATCATCAATTTGATGATATTCTCGTCGTTGTTGATGATGTAAATCTGCCTTTTGGTAAAATCCGATTGCGCGAAAAAGGAAGTGCCGGCGGACACAATGGTTTGAAGTCGATTATCCAATCCCTTGGAACTGATGACTTCAAAAGATTACGAATTGGCGTTGGAAATTCGTTGGAAGGCGATTTGGCAGATTATGTTCTTTCCAATTTTAAGAAAGAAGAAAAGCAGAAATTCGACACAATTTTTTCATTTGTGAACGAATTATTAAGTGAATACAATGAATTTGGATTTAAGGGTATGTCCAAAAAGTTTAATTTTTCAAATAAATCCTATTCTGACAAAATGTCAGGATCGAGAGGTGACCAAAATGGCACCAAAAAAAGTCCGAAGGAGGAAATATGTTGAATACTTACGAAAGTATGGTTGTGTTTTCACCAAATTTCAGTGAAGTAGATGTGAAGAAAGAAAATGAAAAGATTCACACTTTCCTGAAAAATAATGGTGGAGAAATTGTTGAAACTGAAGAGTTAGGCAAAAAGCGGTTAGCTTACGAAATCAACAAATTTGCAGAAGGTTATTATTTTGTTAATTACTACAAATTTGCAAAAGACAAAGTAACCGAGTTAGAAAATTATTTTAAACTTAACGAAAACATTATCAGATTTAACATTCTGGTAAAGGAGTAAAAATGGCTAATGAATTGAATTTTCCAAAAGTAAACACCGTTGTTATCAGCGGTCGTTTAACGAGAGATGTAGAATTACGATACACACCGAGTGGAACAGCTGTGGCAAACCTATCTATCGCTTTTAGCAGAAGTTGGAAAAAAGGCGAAGAATGGGTAGAAGAAACAAGCTACCTCGATGTAATAGCGTGGACAAAATTAGCAGAAAGATGTGCTGAAAAATTGCACAAAGGAAGCCCAATTTTGGTAGAAGGTTATTTGCAAACTCGTACATACACAGACAAAAATAACAACAACCGAAAAATAGTAGAAATTGTTTCAAATAAAATCAGTTTCTTGGAAAAAGCTGGTTTTGACAGTAATGTTGCGGAATCTGCACCTTTACCAAAGCCAAAATTTGAGCAAACTACGCCAAATACAACCACGGATGATGTCCCATTTTAGGAGAACTAATGGAAGAAAAAAAAGATATTACACCAACAAAAGAAGTGAAAACAGAAGCAAAGACAGAAAATACTCGTACGGGAGAAAGAAAGCCGTTTAAGAAATTTGATAAACCACGCAGATTCACAAAAAATAAATTTTTCTCTCGCAAAAAATTCTGCTTCTTTTGCAAAAATAAAGATATCGAAATTGATTACAAAAATGTCGGTTTGATGAGAAGATTTACAGCTGAAAATGGCAAAATCACACCGCGCAAATTCACTGGAACTTGTGCTAAACACCAAAGATCAATTTCAAACGAAATTAAAAAAGCACGACAAATGGCGTTAATCAAGTACACAGATATGCATTAAATGGTAATTTTCATTGCATCTTTAGCTGCAATTATTACTGTCTTTACCCCATTTTGGGGATTGATCTTTACATTAATATACAGTGAGAAACATCAGAATAAAAAATATCTATTTTACGCTGTTTTTGGCGGAATAATCATCGTTTTTTTTCTACTAAAAATGATAGATTTTATCGATATTTTCGATGTGATTTTTGGAGTTGGAATAATTTCTTTTTTCTACTCCAAAGTCTTACACAAAAAGTTCGATTACATGAACACGATTTTGGTAATTTATTTTATCAATATCATCAAAGCAATCGTCAAATTTTTCTTTTTTGAAAAAAAATTTATTCAAATCTTTGAAAGTGTAATGCAAAATTCACAATTAATCTTTGCAACTTATTTGGAAAAAGACACCGAAAAATTTACAATAATTTCTGAAGTGATTGAAAAAACAACAACATTTTTCATTAAGCATCACCTCGGAATTGAAGTGGCGCTGATGACTATTGCGATTTATATCGCTTCATTATTTATTGCGCATAAATCTCAAATTAAATGGAATCACAACGTTTCACGATTCCCCTTTTTCATAGTCTATTTTCTCATCGCGGGATTAATGTTGATTTTGCTTTCAAATTATCGAATTATTGGAACAAATTTATTGATTGCATTAGCACCGATATTTTTGATTCAAGGCAGTACAATTTTGGATTTTTTTTGGGGAAATTTTTTCCGAAAATCTAAATTTTTACAAGTAGTTCTGATACTCTCAATTGTGTTTAATTATTATGTTTTATTGTTAGTTATGATTGTCGGATTAATTGATTTTTGGTTCGACATTCGAAAATTGAAAAATAATGGAGGAATAAATGAAAATAATATTGGCAACTGATATTGCATCTTTAGGACAAGCTGGCGATATCGTTACGGTGGCAAACGGGTATGCAAGAAATTATCTGCTTCCACAAAACTTAGCCGTTTTGGCGACAAAAGGAAATCTTTCCAGAATTGAGAAGATAAAGAAAGAAGCAGAAATTAAGCGTCTTGCTTTGGAAAATGAATATAAAGCACTCGCAAAACAAATCGAAGGTGTAGAGCTTTCTTTCACAAGAAAAGCAGACGATGATGAGCATCTTTTTGGTTCTGTTTCAGAGTTTGATATTGTGAATGCTTTAGCAGAAAAAGATATTAAGATTCAAAAAAGAAATGTAAAAATGGAAAAACATTTAAAAGAAGTTGGTAATTTTGAAGTATTAATTCACTTAGCGGCAGACATTGAAACGAATATCAAAATTAAGGTTGATAAAGAATAAAACGGGAGGTTGGTTTGTTCAAAAAAATAATCAATATTATCGGTTGGGCAGTATTGCTCTTGGCTTTTGCGGCGTTGGGTTTGAGTTCCGACGCCCCCATTTTTGGCTTTTTCTTTTATTTAGTATTTTTTCTTTTTTTTCTGTTTTTGAAAAAACATAATCGCCGAACCAGCATCAAAACTGAAACTAAATTGCTGATTAACAAAATAGTCGGCACTTCTTTAATGGCAATAGCCATACTAAGCCCAACAATTGCATTACGGAAAATAGGTTTACCTTTTTTGCCAAATTTAATCATTATTATCATCACTGCTATTTTGGTTGTTTTCGGAATTTATGCAGTCATGATGATAAATGCTGAAAAAAATAAACGCATTTTGGGCTACCTTTTACTCATCGTTTTGGCCACGATTCCATCAATTTTTGCCACAACATATCTTACTCAATATTTTCCAAACACTTATAATGCTTTAGGTGTTGCATATTGGGCGATTGTGTCTGTTTCCATCTTCTCATGGTGGGGTCTTACCGTATTTTTCAAAGAAGCATAATGACATTTTCTAAAATCGGGCAACCATTGCGTAACCTCATTTTCAAAATCGCTGGTCCCGATTTCGAGAATTTTATCACCATTGCTTTCGGTTGGAAAAAAATCGTTGGAAGTTTACTTTCAGAAAGAGCATTTGTTCACAAAATAGAGAATAATGTGCTTTTTGTGGCCGTTAGCAACAATGTTTGGATGCAAGAGCTTGCTTTGAATAAGTCGCTAATCTTAGATAAAATTAGGACTATCCTGAAAATCAAATTAGTTGATATTGTTTTTTTCATCACCGATAATGTTGAAAAATACCAATCTAAAATAGGATGAATTTATGATAAAAATCGCACCTTCATTACTTTCTGCCGATTTTGTTAATTTACAAAAAGAAATTGAAGCGGTGCAAAATGCCGGCGCCGACATATTACATTTAGATGTGATGGATGGGCACTTTGTACCAAATCTCACTTTCGGATTACCCATTATTAAACAAATAAAAAAAATTACAAAGATACCGTTAGATGTTCATTTAATGGTTACTAATCCAGAAATTTATCTAGAACCACTGGCGGATTTAGGCATCGAATATATTTCTATTCATCAAGAAACAGTTTTCCATCTTCACCGCCAAATTTTACTTCTGAAAAATCGTGCTGTAAAAGCAGGTATAGCCCTAAATCCAGCCACACCAATTGAAACAATTTTTCCAATAATTTCTGAACTCGATTTTGTGCTTTTGATGAGCGTGAATCCTGGTTTTGGCGGGCAACATTTTTTGCCATTAGTTTACAATAAAATCCAAAAATTACGCGAATTTACAAAAATAAAAAATCCAACTTTAGAGATTGAAATTGACGGTGGTGTCAATACTGAAAATGCTAAAACATTAACAAACATGGGAGCAGATATTTTGGTAGCCGGCTCCTTCATTTTCGGAAATTCAGATTACAAAAAACAAATTCAAAAATTAAATGTTCAATAAACTATCCGATCAACTAAATTCCGTTTTTTCAAAACTGAAAGGACGTGGTAAACTCAATGAAGCAAGCATAAACGATGCGATGCGTGAAATTAGACGTGCGCTCTTGGAAGCCGATGTCAACTTTCTAATCGCCAAAAAATTCATCGCTGACGTTAGCAAAAAAGCAGTTGGAACCGAAGTTATGAAAAGCATTATGCCTGGTCATCAGGTTGTAAAAATAGTTCATAACGAGCTCATCAAACTGATGGGTAGCGATGCCCTTAAAATCAAGTTGCACCCAAATAGATTAAACAAAATTATGTTGGTCGGATTGCAAGGATCTGGTAAGACCACAAGTTGTGCAAAAATTGCTAATCATTTCAGGAAGGAATCGCTCAATCCCATTTTGGTGGCATGTGATGTGTATAGGCCAGCTGCCATTAAGCAACTTCATATTTTAGGAAAACAGCTAAATATTCCAGTCTTTTCGGATGAAAAAACGAAAAAAGTTAAGAAAATTGCACAAAAAGCATTGAAGTCTGTTCAAAATACTGAAACAAATCTGATGATTTTTGATACCGCTGGACGGCTTCATATTGATGAAAAATTGATGCAAGAATTACAAGATTTAAAAAAAAATTTGAAACCAGATTTCATCTTTTTTGTAGCGGATGCAATGACGGGACAGGATGCGGTAAATGTAGCAAAGAAATTCAATGACCAACTGGAATTTGATGGTGTTATTTTGACAAAAATGGATAGCGATGCTCGCGGTGGTGCCGCACTTTCTATCAAAGCTGTAACCGATAAACCCGTAGCATTCGTTGGAATTGGCGAAAAGATTTCTGATTTTGAGAAATTCCATCCAAATAGAATGGCTGACCGCATTTTGGGAATGGGCGACATTCTCAGTTTGGTGGAAAAAGCAGAAAAAGCTATCAGTGCAGAAGATGCAGAAAAATTAGCAATCAAATTAAAGAAAAACCAATTCACATTTGCCGATTTTCTTTCCCAACTGCAACAAATTCAAAAAATGGGACCACTCGACCAATTAATGGAAATGATGCCCGGCATGAACAACAAAGCAATGAAAAATGTGAAAGTAGATGAAAAAGAGCTAAAACACATCGAAGCAATTATCTATTCGATGACAATCTCTGAACGCGACAAGCCTAACATCATCAGTGGCAGCCGTCGACACCGCATAGCAAAAGGGAGCGGAACTTCCATTCAACAAGTAAATCGCCTCTTAAAACAGTTTGAACAGATGAAAAAAATGATGAAACAATTTAATAATCCAAAATTTATAAAAGGAATGAAATTGCCGTTTTGAAATAATGCTTGACGGGAAAACACTCAAAAAAAGAGTTCCTTTCTACAAAAATTAGTCGTAAAAGATAAAGGAGAAGTAGTAAATGGTAAAATTGAGACTGAGAAGAATGGGAAAAATCGATGCCCCATTTTATCGTATTGTGGCTCTCGATTCGCGCAAAAAAAGAGACGGCGCCTATCTTGAATCCGTTGGATATTATGATCCAAAAACAGAGCCGCTAACTTTAAAAATCGATATAGATAAAGCAATTAAATGGTTGGAAGTTGGTGCACAACCTTCTGATACTGTAAGATCACTTCTGCGTCAAAGTGGAACTTTGGAAAAATGGCACAAAATGAAGCTTGATACACAAAAACCTGCGAAAAAAAAAGCTGAAAAAATAGTTGCTGAAAAAGTTGAAGAACCTACAAAAATAGAAAAAAAAGTTGTGAAAAAACCTGTGACAAAAAAAGTCACACCAAAAACAACTAAAAAAGTAGCTCCCAAAAAAGCTACAAAGAAAGAAACAGCTAAAGAAACTGAAAAATAGGACAAGACATGAATGACTTAATCGAATTCATTGTCAAAGCACTTGTTGATGACCCTTCTGCTGTTGAAATAAAAAAAGTGGAAGGTGATAAAACAACTACTTTTGAGTTACGCGCCGCCAAAAGTGATATCGGAAAAATTATCGGAAAACGCGGACGAACAGTCGGTGCTATCCGTAATATTCTGAGCGCGGTTTCGGCAAAACAAGGAAAAAGAGCTGTTATTGAAATACTCGAATAGATGCAGATTTCCGACCTTGTTGCTATCGGTAAACTTGGAAATAAAATTGATGAAAAAGGATTTATTCCATTTATAAAATTTACAAATTTCCAGTTACAATACCTTACCGATGTATTTTTGGTCTTTAAAGATAATAGAGTGAGATATGTAAGTATCGTTGAAACCTCGTCAATTAGAGGCTTTAACGTAAAATTAGACGATACAGAAATAGCAAAAAATGTTGCTTATACTGGCAATGTAAAAGTGATGATTGCTCAAACTGAAATTATGGAAAATTCAACTAAAATTGAAGAATTTATCGGAAAAAATGTCGTTTTCAGAAATAACAAAATTGGAGTTGTAAAAAATACTTTCGACAATTCGGCACACATTGTTTTAGTGGTTGAGTTAAAAAAGGGGAAAGAACTTCTTGTTCCAGCCGTTGATTATTATCTTGAGAAAGTTGATGATAGATTTATTTTCCTAGAAAACATCGAAGAACTACTAAACTTATGAAAATTGATGTATTGACACTTTTTCCAAACATGTTCGAAAACTTTCTGCAAGAAAGTATGGTAAAAAAAGCAATTGAACTAAAAGCAATCGAAGTGAAAATCACTAATATTCGTGATTTTGCAAAAGATAAGCACCATACAACAGATGATTATCCGTACGGTGGCGGTGCCGGAATGGTAATGAAGCCAGAACCAATTTACGATGCCATTCAAGCTGTGCGAAAAAACGAAAATGTACCGATTATCTACTTCACACCACAAGGAAAATTGCTCAAACAAAAAGCAATCAATCGTTATAGTCAAGTTGAACGAATTATTATCTTGTGCGGACACTATAAAGAAATTGATCAACGCATTCGAGATTTGATGATTACGGTAGAATATTCGATTGGAGATTATGTTCTCTCTGGCGGAGAAATCCCAGCAATGGTGATGATAGACGCCCTAGCAAGGTTGCAAGATGGCGTTTTAGGAAACATAACTTCAGCATTAGATGATTCACACCAGAACGAGCTTTTGGGTTGCCCACACTATACGCGTCCACCCGAATTTATGGGTTTGAAAGTTCCTGATGTTTTACTTTCTGGTAACCACCGTAAAATTGAAGAATGGCGTGAAGAAAAATCTCTCGAAATTACCGAGAAAAACCGACCAGACCTATTGAAGGATCTATCGTGAAAAACATTTATATCGG
The DNA here is from genome assembly GCA_964638205.1 of uncultured Candidatus Cloacimonadota bacterium. Lineage (GTDB taxonomy): Bacteria > Cloacimonadota > Cloacimonadia > Cloacimonadales > TCS61 > TCS61. The sequence goes on from CAZWYK010000021.1 coordinate 10,206, forward strand.
ATTAGTTCATCATCCTGTTTACAATAAATTTGGAGAAATTGTAACGACTTCCATTACAAACTTAGATATTCATGATATCGCACGAAGTTGTCGTACATTTGGTGTGAAAAAATTTTTCATCATAACGCCGCTCGAAAGCCAAAAAAAATTATTAGAAAGAGTTTTGAAATTTTGGAACAGCAAAATCGCGATTGAGTACAATCCCGACCGAGTTGATGCTTTATCTATCGTCGAGTATGCAAAAAATTTAAAAGACGCAAAAAAAATCATAAATACACAGGAAGAAAAATGTCTAGTAATTTCCACAACTGCAGCAAATCTAAACAACCAATTGAATTTTGAAAATCTTGGTAATTTAGAAAATTCTGTTTTCCTCCTTTTTGGAACCGGAAACGGATTGACCAAAGAAATCCATAATTCCGCAGATTACGTTTTGAAACCAATCGGTGGAACAAATGGATACAATCATCTTTCGGTCAGGAGTGCTGTAGCAATTGTGTTGGACAGAATTTTTTCCGAGAAATAAAGGAGGAATTATGGATATAATTCATGAAATTGGCAAAGAGCAATTGAGAATCGACCATCCTGATTTTAATGTAGGAGACACTGTAAAGGTTCATTATCGCATTAAAGAAGGTTCAAAAGAGAGAATTCAGATTTTTCAGGGAATCGTTATCAGAAAACGCGGTGCACAAATCTCAAAAACTTTCACCGTAAGAAAAATTAGTAACGGAGTCGGCGTGGAAAGAATTTTCCCAACCCATTCCCCACTAATTAAACAAATTGATGTTGTTAGATTTGGACGAGTTCGCAGAGCCAAACTTTTCTATCTCAGAAAAGCAAAAGGAAAAGCTGCTCGTGTCAAAGAAAAAAGAAGATACTAATAAAAAAAAGCCCCGAATTTTCGGGGCTTTTTTAGTTTGTTTTATTAATCGTAATACTGTGATTCTTACCCAATAAAATTTTGAAAGTGTTCGTTCAATTCTTTGGGAATACGGAATGGTTTACCATTTTTGACGAAAACAGCTTGCACAACTGCCACATTACACATCTCTTTTTTGTTGTCATAAATTTCTTGTCGCCAAATACTTTTTAAACGATTTGCTGTAATTATTTCTGATTTTACCAAAATTTTTTCTTCCAATTCCACCCCTTTTTTAAAATCTAATTCTATCCTGATAAGGTAAATTGCAATTCCTTTTTCTCGTAATTCCCGAATCGGCAAACCTATCTGTTCCAAAGCATCTGCACGTGCTTCTTCATATAATTTAAGATAATTTGCATTGTTCAAATGACCGTAAATATCACATTCAAAACCAAAAATTCTGCGTTCATATTTCATCACATCCTCCAATTGGTGGAAAACTATAATTGACGGTTTTGTTGACAATATTTTTTTCTCTACCTGATAAAAAAAGAAGGTGAATCATGGGGTTTTCGGAAAAAAAATTTTTAGCAATGTCACACAAAACACAAGAACAGAATATTTTGAAACTTTTTCGCAAAATTGATTTTTTTTGGAATTCTTACGAAAAACGCATAGATTTATTAAACGAATTGCAAATGTGTTTAAATTGGTTAAATTACAAAGTACCGCTTAACTTACAAAAACTAAGATATCGCGAATTTTTAGCAGAAATTGTCCCAATCGAGCAAAAATTTGGTCGTAGCTTAAAAGATGATGAAATTATTATTTTGCAAAAAGATGGTACGAAACAATCACAAAACAAAATTGAAATTACACTCATTTTAGATAATTTACGCTCTGCTTTTAATGTCGGATCTATCTTCCGAACCGCTGAATGTTTCGGGATTTCCAAAATTTATTTATGTGGCTACACTCCCAACCCGACGAATCAAAAAGTTACTAAAACAGCGATGGGAACTGAGCGTTTTGTTGATTGGGAAAAATGTGATTCAATCGAAAAATTGATCCAACAATTAAAAAACGAAAATGTAAAAATTTATGCCCTCGAAACAGTCAAAAATGCTAAATTAATCTCGGAAACAGACATCAGAGAACCAGCGACAATCATCATTGGCAATGAAGCATTGGGTATCTCGAGCAAAATTTTGCAACTCACAGACGAAATTATTCAAATCCCTCTTTTTGGTTGGAAAAATTCGCTAAATGTGGGAGTCGCAACCGCAATTTGCTGTTACGAAATCAGGAGAAAATAATGAAAAACTTTTCAATATTCATCATCAAACTACTTACTTTAATAGTGCTGTTATTTACAATTGGATACATCATTTGGAATATGTTTCAACCTGAAAAAACAATTGAAACTTCAATTTACAACGAATTTTACGCTGTGAAAATTTACAGTTCAAAAAATCGTCTAGAGGTAGAAAATTTGTGCAAGAAATTAGCAGATTGTGATTTCAGTAGTACCATCAAAAAAAAATCAACTTTTTATCAACTGTGGCTTTCAGATACTTTTTTAAAAGATGACGCAATCAAAATTGGCGATAAACTAAAATACGATTTTATGGAAATTTCTAATTATTATTTGGTAGAACAGAAAACAAACATATTACTTTCTGAAAAAATAATTCCATTGCCAAAAACAGAAAAAAAAGAAAAAATATTAGATGAAGTCATCCTCTCAATTGATAAAATCAACAACACTGAGAATGAGAAAACAACGAACTTTACAGTTCAGCTCTTAGCAAGTTCAGACAAAAGCATTTTGCAAAAATGGCAAAAAAAGTTAGAAAAAGATAATATTTTAACCAAAATTTCAAAAATAATTAAAAATGGCAAAAATATCTATCGACTTCGATTATCAGAAAATTTCAT
>CAZWYK010000022.1:0-4895 GCA_964638205.1 uncultured Candidatus Cloacimonadota bacterium
GTAGATTATGCTATCAACACAGCGAAAGAGGATTTTTCCAATATTAAAGCAGGTGTGAATTACTGTAATTTTGGTTACAAACCTCGTAGCCTTTTTCTACCTATTCTTCTTGGAATGGGAGAAAATGTCGCGGAAGCAGTTGAGACAGATTCTGAAGGTAGAAAATTAGAAAATCTACCGATTATAGAAGGTATCAAAAATTATGATGATTTAAATCTCGTTATCGATTTTTCTGCATCTGGAAGTGTATTTTCGTGGGTAACTTACGCGCGTGCAAAATTTGGGGCAAATGTGGCTGCTGGAGTAACTGCTGTGATGGCTGCTGATAATTACCCATATTTGCAAAGTGGACAGCTTATCGGTATGTTAGCAGGCATTAAAGGTGCTGCTGAATATGAAAAACTGGTCGATGTTTTTGCAGCTTATGAAACGAAAGATTTCCCTAATGGAAGAGAATTTAGTAAGGAAATAATCAAAGAAGAGGTAGTGCCAATTACTGGAAATCACCCAATTTACGGTAATAAGATTCCGTATAAATTCAAAAAAGCACGCATCGGAATGAACGCTCAAACAGTGGCACATCTGATGATTATCATCTTTATCTTACTCGGAAATATTGGCTATTTTGCAAATCGCAAAAAAGGAGGCACAAAATGACATTCGAAATGATAAGTAATACAGTCGCGGCGTTTTTCACATTGGCAATTTTCTCATTTTTGTATAAAGAAAATCCCGTATATAGATTTGCAGAACATTTATTAGTCGGCGTTTCGATGGGTTATGCACTTCCGTTAGTTTATAAAAATGCGTTTGTTCCATTTGTTTATCGCCCCATTTTTTTGGAACACAAATTCATTTTAATCATTCCAGCTTTAATGGGGATTTTATACATTTTCCGATTTTCAAAAAATCTTAGCTGGCTTTCGCGTTATCCAATTGCATTCGGAATGGGTATTGTCGGAATGGGCGTACCGATGTCGATGAATTCATCAGTTTTAGTACAAATGCGTACCGCAATGTTACCACTTGATAGTCTCAATGGCGTAATTGTATTTATTGGAACGGTGACTATTTTGATGTATTTCTTTTTCTCAAAAGCACACAAGGGTGTTTACGGAAAAATTACCAATATCGGAATTTGGTATATGATGATTGGTTTTGGTGCATCTTTCGGTTACACTGTAATGGCTCGTATTTCTCTTTTAATTGGTAGAATCCAATTTTTGTTGGGAGATTGGTTAGGCTTAATTAAATAGTAGTTTATAAAGAAAAAGAGCGGTAATTTTAGCCGCTCTTTTTTATTTATCCAAAAAAATTGCCAACCGTTTTGTTAGGTTTCTATGCGAATATTTTTCACATTTAGTGGTATGGATTTTATTGTTTTTCCAGTTTTTATACTGTAATTCTATGTATTTTGAAATTTCGTCAATCTGATGATAATCAAACATTTTACCACCCTCAGTTTCCGTTAAAATTTTGGCAGCTTCACCATTTTTGGGCCCAATGCCGATAATTGGCACATCGGTGGCAAGATATTCAAATATTTTACCGGTAATGATTCCTTCGTTATCAGAAGTTTTATTGATAATGAGTAAAAGTAAATTTGAGTTAACCATTTTATCTAACATCTCGGTATGTGGCAAATATGGGCTGATTTTACAATGTTCATCCATCAAATCTTTATCGATATTACCATAGAAATTAAGTTTGATATTTCGGTTTATTTTTTTTAGAGCTTTACAAATAGGCAGCGGATTTCTTGTTTTTGTGATATTGCCAAAATAATTTATTGTAAATTTTTTGGATGTCTTTTTTGTTATTTCAAAATCGGTGCTGTCAAATCCATTTGTAATGCGAATTGATTTTTTGGAAACCTCAAAATCGTTGATAATAGCGTTATTTATTGAAATTAATTTGTCGCATTTTGCGACAACAGTTTGTTCCATTCTTTTATCAAAATATGTGGAGCACCACCATCTTTTTACATCTTGTAAGTAATCAATTTTTGTCCAAGGGTCGCGAAAATCTGTAATCCATTTCACATTAAATGTTGCTTTTAATTTTAATCCGATTAGATGAGTAGAATGGGGTGGTCCTGTCGTAATGACAGCATCATATTTATTTGTTAATAATTCTTTTTTTGCCGCTAAAAATGCATATTTGTTCCACACTTTTCGTACATCTGGAATGATGAAGTTTTTACGAATATAAAGAGAAAGTTTCTTGAAAATGCTATCGTTATTTGAAATTTGCATCGATCCGTACGGAATTTCTTCACCTTTTTTCATAAATTTAGCATAAATATTATAAATAGATGGTGTTTTCGTTCGAATAATTTTGATGTTTTGCGGAATTTCCCCTACAAGAGAATTGTCGATAATTGGATAATCTCCATTTTTTGTGGTAATAATTGTTGGTTCCCAACCAAATTTTGGTAAATATTTGGTAAATTTGAGCCATCGTTGTACGCCAGCTCCTCCACTTGGTGGAAAATAATAGGTTAAAATTAACACTTTCTTCATAGTTTGCAGTTTTTCAAAAAGGATATTTTTGTCCAAAGATATTTTTGTTAATTTGGTAACTTGACATAAAAGATGTGTTTTTCAAACTGTTAAATGAAAAATTAAAAGAGGAAAAATGAAAGAAAAATTATACTTAATTGATGGAACTGCACTTATTTATCGAGCTTTTTTTGCATTTATACGCAACCCACTTTATGATAATAAAGGACAAAATGTAAGTGCTATTTTTGGTACGATAAACTCTTTTTTAAAATTAATCGAACAATTCAACCCGCCAAATATAGCCATCTCATTCGATCGAAGAGAAAAAACTTTTCGGCATCAAATTACGGATAGTTATAAGGCGAATCGACCGCCAACACCAGATGAATTACATCAACAAGTTGAACCGATAAAAGAATTTTTCCAAAAAATTGGATTGAATGATATTTCAAAAGCTGGGTTTGAAGCAGATGATGTAATAGCAACGCTCGCCGATAATTATCAAGATAAATATGAAGTAGTTATTGTTTCTGGCGATAAAGATTTTGCTCAACTTGTGAATGAACAAATTTCTCTTTTTGATCCGAAGTCAAATAAAGCTACTGATATGCAAAAGGTAAAAGAAAAATATGGAGTTTTGCCAACTCAATTTATTGATTATTTAGCGATTTGTGGTGATTCCGCTGATAATATTTCCGGCGTGAAGGGAATAGGTCCCAAAGGTGCCACGAAGCTTTTGAATCAATATGGAAATTTAGATGGAATTTACGAAAATATTGAAAAAATCGTTCCGGGAAAATTGAAAGAAAAATTAGTCGAGCATAAAAAAAATGCTTATCTTTCACAAAAATTGGTCACAATTATTCGTGATGTACCGCTGCAAATTTATGATTTCAAATTTGAGAAAAATAGTTTGAAAAATGGTATCGAATTTTTACAAAAGTTCAATTTAAAATCGATAATAACAAAGATCGAAAAATTAACAGTGCAAAAAACTACATCCAAAGATATTTTGGAATATAAAAATGAATTTAATTTCGAAGAAAATATATTTGATGTTGAAAAAACAAAAAAAGAAAATGAAGTTACTTTAGTAGATAATGATGTGAAATTCATGAAATTACTTACTGAAATAAGTCAATACAAAAATATTGTGCTTGATGTTCAGAGTAATGATTTTCAGTATGATAAATTAGTTGGGATTTCACTTTTTTGTGGCAAATCATACTACCTTCCATTTAATCATCAAATGGCACAAAATTTAGAATTACAAAATATTTTGCCAAAATTGGAAATTGCTCTTTCTCGAAAATTAATGATTGGTCATAACTTCAAATTTATATATCTTGTTTTACGGGAGCACGGTTGGAAAAATTTCGATAATATTTTCGACACAATGTTAGCTCATTATCTCATAAACCCGAACGCAAAACATGCATTAACTGCGTGTGTTATGGAAGAATTGAACGTTCATGTTGCTCAGTTATCCGATTTGATTGGTAGTGGGAAAAAGCAAGTTGATTTTGATTTGGTTCCACCAGAGCAAGCGGCAAAATATGGCGGTGAAAGAGTTTTTTATATTTTTGAAATTTATGAGAAATATGTGGAGAAAATGGCAGAAAATAATCTAAAAATGCTTTTTGAAAATATTGAGATTCCGCTCATTTTTATACTTGCGACAATGGAGCAAAATGGAGTTTTTATTGATAGGAAAATTTTGGCAGAAATTTCTAAAAATAATCAAAAAAAAATTGGTATCTTAACGAAGGAGATTTATGAATTGGCTGGAATTCAATTCAATTTAAATTCACCAAAACAACTTGCAAAAATTCTTTTTGAAGACTTAAACATTACGCCAATCAAAAAAACAAAAACTGGTTATTCGACTAATTATGAGGTTTTGGAGATTTTGGCGAAAGAGCATAATATAGCTAAATTACTCATTGAATATCGCCAAATCTCAAAACTTGAATCTGCTTATGTTTTGGCTTTGCCAAATTTAATCAATGTTACAACAAATCGCGTTCACTCTTCTTTTAATCAGACGGTAACTTCGACGGGACGTTTATCTTCATCAAATCCGAATTTGCAAAATATTCCGATTCGTACCGCAATGGGTCGTGAAATTCGTAAGGCATTTTGTGCAAAAAATGATGAATACGTGATTTTGGCTGCTGATTATTCGCAAATAGAATTACGCATTTTAGCAATGCTTTCGGGCGATGAAAAGATGCTTAATGCTTTTCAAAACAATCATGATATTCATCGCGAAACGGCAACCATAATTTACAATATTTCCAAAGATGAAGTTTCACCCGAACAACGGCGTTATGCGAAAATTATTAACTTTGGGTTGATGTATGGAATGGGGAGTTTTCGCATTTCGAAAGA
>CAZWYK010000022.1:4995-12725 GCA_964638205.1 uncultured Candidatus Cloacimonadota bacterium
CGAAAGAATTTATTTCAAATTATTTTGAAAAATTTCCAACCATCAAAAAATATTTAAATGACGGCATTGAAAAAGCACAAAAAGAAGGATATGTTTCCACTGTTTTTGGAAGAAAATTATTTCTCCCTGAAATTAATAGTTCAAACAAAATGTTGGCAAAAAGTATGGAAAGAATTGCTACCAATATGCCAATTCAGGGCTCTGCGGCAGATATTATTAAGATTGCGATGATAAATGTAGCCCAAAAATTCAGGAATAATGACGAGATAAAAATGATAATTCAAGTACACGATGAGTTGGTTTTCGAAATAAAGAAAAATAAATTGGAATTTGCAAAAAAAATAATTATTGATGAAATGGAAAAAGCACTACCAGCTGAGTTTGCAAATATAATCCATCTAAAAGTTGATGTCGGGGTTGGGAAAAATTGGAATGAAGCACACTAAGTGAGTTTTTTAAGTTGTTGTTTTGCTAAATCTGTTCCTATTTTGAAAGAGCATTTTTCGAAAAGTTGAATTGCTTTTTTTAGTTTAGTTTTAGTTTCTGAAATATTTTTTTGCTCCAATTCAATCATCGCCCAATTGAACCACGCTTTTCCTTCACCTTCAACATCACCTACCTTGACGAGAATTTGTTGCTGTTTTTGGTAATATTTTTCAGCATCACCGTAATTTTTTTCAATTTTTGCGACATTTCCCAAATTTCCTAAGGTGTGTGCAATTCCTTCTTTATCTTTTATTTTTTTCTGAATTATGATGTTTTCGAGGTAGATTGCTTTTGCTTTTTCATAATTTTTTAGTGCAAAGAAAATATCACCATAAAGGTCATTTGCGTAAGTTATGCCGACTAAAAATGCGATATTGTTAAAAATGATTTTTGCTTTTTCTAGGTACAAAATGGCTGTGTCTCTTTCTGCTTTATGTTCGTAACTTAATGCCAAATTATAAAAAATAAGACCTTGCTGTTTTTTATTATCACTATTTTTTGCCAAACGGAGTGCTCGTAAGTATTGTTTAATTGCATCACTATGATTGCCGTCAATTGTGTTAGCTGAAGCTAAATCGGTTAAAATTTTACAATTTGCATTTTGATCGCCAATTTTTTTGGCAATTTTAGCCGCTTTTTGATAAAAAATTTTTGCCAATTTGCGTTCGCCTAATCGGAAGTGTGCGATACCAATGCTGTGAAATGCTTTTTGAATTAGAACGTTATTTTTAGCTAATTCAGCATTTTTTAGTGAATTATGATATGAGGTAATTGCTAAATGATGATTTGCTTTTTGGGCTTGATAGATGCCAATAGTATTGTGCAATTTTGCTTTTAATTCAAAATTATTTTTTATGTTTTTGAGGAGTTTTGCTGCTAATATTTCAAAATCATTTTGCCGATTCAAATAGCGCAATGCATTCAAATGATAAATTAAAATAGATTGCTTATGGAACTCAGAAGTGATGGTGTCAATGTGTTCATTAATATATTTTGCAAGCTCTTCATATTGCTCGGTTTGGATGTAGTATTGGCCAAAAAGCAAGTGAAATTTATCTTTTGATTCAGTTTGGTGAAATGCTACTTTTTTTAGAATGTTCAACTCTTTTATTGCTTCTCGCGATTTGCCAATAAGTAGCAAAATTTCTAATTTATCTAGAATGAATTTCTGATAAAATTCTGGGTCATTTTTGAAATATTTTAGTAATTTATTATAATATAAAATCGCAGAATCATTATAATACATTTTTTTGGAATGGTTTGCTGCCAATTCTAAAAATTTTACAGTATTTTTCCAATCCTCACCTTTTTCGTAATTGTAAGCCAAATCGGGATAAAAATTTTGCAGATTATTTTTACGGAGATTTTCTATTGCTTTTGCATTGTGAAGGTGAATTTCGCGTAATCTTTTTTTCAGTTGCATTCCGTAAATAGATTCCCGAATCATTGTATTATTGAAAAGATACTGCATTTTAGAAATTTTATGCCACACATTTTTCGTTTGTTCAAAAATTTCAGGACTTGATAAATCCATCTTATGCAGCACTTCAAAGAGAATATCTTTCGAAAAAAGATTGCCAACAACAGCTGCGATTTTGACGATTTCTTTTGATTGTGGCAGTAATTTATCAATGTGGACAATAATGAGCTCTTTGATGTTTTCTGGAATGGCAATGTCATCTGAAATAAGGTTACAAGCGTGATCTATCTGTTTTTTTTCTGTCAAGAATTGCACTAATTGTTCAACAAAAAAAGGATTACCACGACTTTTTTCAAAAATTAAAGATGTTGTGTTTGAGGGGATAATTTTTGCATTTAATTTTGATTTTATGAGTTGAGTAGAATCTGATTTTGTTAAATTTGTAAGGTTAATTTGCAAAATTTCAATGTTGTTTATTCCACAATCAAATTCAATGTTGTTCGAAGAATGTCGATAAGTAGAAATGATGAGGAGGGGAAAATTCTCCACACCCTGAACTAGAATTTTTAACCACATTTTTGTGGCAACATCAATGTTGTGGCAATCTTCAATTTCTAGGACTAGCGGTTTACGCGAAGCGACACAGAGAATTAAATTTTTTAGTGCTAATAAAGTTGATTGAAATTTACTTTTTTTATCTAGTTTTGAATGGAGTGAATTTGGCCAAAAAATATTTAATAATGCAGCAATGAGTGATTTTGTGCGGAGCAAATCATCTGCCAAAACCTTATTTTCTAACTGTTGATGTAGCCATTCAATTTTGTCATTAAATTCTTTTTTTAAACTATTTTTTGGTAAATTTTCAAATTGATTAAAATAGATTTTTAAAAATTGAATAATGGGATAAAAATCTTTGCTCAAAATTTCGTCGCAAGGTAGATGAAACCAATTAAAATCAATTTTAGGCAACGATTGTTCAAATTCAAAAACTAATCTGCTTTTTCCCACTCCGGCAGGGCCATTTATGTAAACGATTCCACCAAATTGGTTTGACTTTATTTTGTTCAAACGCTTATTTAATAGTTTTAGTTCTCGACGACGATTGATAAATTTCCCACTAAATCTTGTTTCATCTAGGGTATATTTTTTTTTAACTAATTTGTAAGATGGAATTTTAAATTCGAATCCTTTGAAAATTGTTTCATCATAAAAATCAATTTGATAAGCTTTATTGTTTTCGCGGTAGAGATAGCGGTCGATGAGTACTGTGTCCCACTCTGCGAAAGACATAAAACGTGCTGCCAAATTTACAGATAATCCTAAGGCAGTATATTCACCTCGCAGGTTACTCCCGACGAATCCTGTAAATGCGGTGTAGTAAGTCATTCCGATTTTAGTTTTAAAATTTTGGATGTGGTTTACTGCAAGTGCAAACTCAAAAGCGCGGTGATAAATTTTACTTTTTGCAATTGGTGCACCAAAAAGAACTAACATCATTGCACCTTTATCACCAAAATCTATTTTGTTCAAATAACCACCATATTGGAAAATCAAGTTTTCAATTTCGATGATTTTAATGTCCATATTTTCTGAAATCTCAAAGGAGATAAAACACGAAATAACATTGCGAAATTCACCACTTGAGTTTAAGTTTAGGATGGCATTTAGAATAAAAGGTTGTAAGTCTTTATCGGTGAGTTTTTGTCTTTTAATCGGATGTTTCGTCAATTTCACATTTTTTTTGAGTGAAAAATAATTACCACTTTTTTGGAATTCACAACAATCGAATTTATGGATAATATCTGGAGTAATCAAAATTTCTTCAACTTCGCAGTGTGCTTCACAAATCGCTGCTTGTTGGATAGCTTTACCTCTAAAATAGTAACCCGTAATCACATCAGATGGCAAAATTTTCCAATTGATATCGCCACTTGAAATGCCGATTTTTGCTTGCAAACAATAGTTGCCAAATTTTGTGTTTTGTTCACAATTGACTTTGAATTTATTTTGAATCATGCTTGCTGCTGCTAAAACTGAGTTTGTTTGTGTATTTGCGGTTGGAAAAATTGCGGTAAAAGCGTCACCTGCAAATGTGGAGATAAATCCATTTTGTGCGTAAATTTCTTCGATAGCTGGTGTAAAAATTTTATTGATAATTTCAGAAAGAATTTCGGCACCTTCATCACCATTTTGCATCAACTTTTGAGTCATCGCAGCAAAACCAGAAATATCGACAAACATTACATCGGCATTAATTACACCTGCAAAAATATTTTTTTGATAATTTTCGTGAATTAAATATGGAATTAAATTTTTCATCTATCTGAAATTTCTGCCAAGCGGAAATTCGTCTATCATACCGACGGCAAACTGCAAAATCAGTGAAGCATCAAATGCGGAAATATTTCCATCAACATTTACATCGGCTGCGGTTATTTGCCAATCATCAAAAATATTCATGCCAACAGCATTTAGGAGTGTTAAAGATGCGTCCATTGCTTGGACTTCACCATTTCCATCAACATCACCGTAAAATAAAGTATTAGCTTCAATTCCATAAATTTGAACATCGTCGAGATGGGTGTCAGCATCGTGAGTTTCGGCATAACCACCAATGCCAATAAATTTAATTTGAATAATATCGTCCTCTATATCAAAAGTGTAATTAGTCCAATCTTCCACATTTTGCAAATGAACGATTTCTTGCCAATCGTTACCGTTTGTAGATTTATAGACTTTTAGATGATTCCAATAATCCCCAAACCAACCATCATAAAGTTTGCTCATATACCAAAAGTTTAGTTTATTGGAAATTGAATTTGAAAGGTCAAAAATTGGCGTAAATAAATTCCCGGTTCGCCCATCACCCCAACTATCATAATTTGCGCATTCTGTTCCACTATGAGCATAACTGCCATTTCGATGCCAATCATCATTCCCAAAATCTCCATTCCAATTTTGAGGAGGCCACTCTTCATCAAAATTTTGATTGATGAAATAAGTTGGTTCAGAAGGAATAATGTCGAGATAAATTTCTTCTGCATATTCTGGATAATTTCCACCGTTATCTATCGCAAAAAAGTAAATAAAATCAGGTTCATACATTGTAAAAGTTATTTGATCAGTAAAAGTATCGGAATTTGGATGTTGTGGCTGAGTTGGGGAATAGAGCCATTCATTATTTATGAAATAACCGAAATAGTGAATGCCAGAGCGGTCTGTAGCTGAAACTGTCAGCGTGATATCACTACCATTTTGTGTAAAGCCGACAACATTGTATTCTGGTAAATCTGAAATGCTATCGTCGGTAAGATAGGTACTGGAGTTTTCCACAATTCCACATTGGACAATTGGTGCGAGCTCTGTATTAGGATTACTATCTTCATCGCTGTAAAAATCGTTGTGAGCTTCCACATTGGCAGGATTACAAACATCAAAATTTTGTGGATTTGAGGTACCATTCTCACCCCAAATCATAATGTCGTTGTATTCAAATGCATATTCTATTAAACCATCGCAACGCAAGTCGGTAACTTCATTTGGGTCGATGCGTTCGCCAGGGTTATCTGTATGACGGAGCAAATCTGGATCAGGAAAAACTGGATAGCCAATATCTTCCCCAATCAACCAAACAGCGGTATTCATTACATCTTTTCTTTTTTGAAAAGTCATTTCCACATTACTTGGCATAAAAACACCCCAATATTCATAATCAGGGTTGTCATTGACTACATCCCAAGTATTATCGTGAACAGCGTAACTGAGGCTACAAACTTCCACAACTCGCAAGATATGATTGGCATCCATCCCAGAAAAAAAAGCTGTATGCCCCAACCAGCTCATTCCAACCCACCACAAAGAATTTTCCACATAACCGGGATCAGCGTATTCTTGGGTGGTTAAATTTGGTCGGCCATTATTTTGTGAAACAGTATGTAAATTGCTTTTTTTATGTTCTACGGGAGTTGAATTTGCTAAATATTTTAGTTTGTTCAATTCAACTGTGAAAAATGGATTATCTGCAATGTTTTGATAAATTTCAGCAGCTTCTTGTTTGCTTAAAATTTGCAGTAATTGTTGTAAAATCTCTTTTTTTATTTTTTTATTCTCGGTGGAATATAAAATTGAGGTTAACTGTTTTTTATAATCAGATTTATATAAATATTTAGTCGCACGAACTGCAAAAATAGTTAAGTCAGATTCTGGTTTTACCAAAATATCAGCGATAAAGTTTTCCATATTATTGAGTACAGGGCTGCAAAATTTTCCACCAAATTTATGTTCATTTTGCAAAATTGATTTCAAGGTAACTTCATTATTTAAAGTGGCTAACGCGATAATTGCAGTTGCAAAAATATTTTCGTCATCAGTTTGTAGTAATTTACTGATTTGCGGAATTGTCTCTGTCATTTCGAAGTGGGCGAGAGCAGAACAAACTGATTTTGCGAAAGGTGGATTTTGTGAAATATTAGGGTCAGTGATAAATTCTAATAATTTAGACTTTACTTCAATTAGGTTCAAATACTCGATGCCCTTTATAGCCGCTCTTCTAACATCTGCAAATTCGGATTGATGCGAGGCAAGTTGCGTTAAGAAATTTTGATATTCTGCTAAAATATCGTCAATATTTTGTCCGTTATTTTTGAGGTATGACAATATTTCGTTACAGGTTGCAACTGCCACAAGTTTAATTTTGAGATTAGTATTATTTTGGGCAATTTCAAAAATTTGAAAAAAGATATCTTCAAGTTTTTCTGACTTTTTAAAATGGGCATTAACGAGCCAAATTAGTTGAAATTTAGATTCATGATCAAGCTCTTTTTTGTCGAATTCATTTAAAATAGTCTCAATGTTTCCCGTTTTGGCAAGTTGAGATAAATCATTTAGATAAGGTTGGTTATTGCTTTGCAGATGTACAAAAAATAAAAATGGCAAAAAGAAAAAAATCGTCTTTTTTATCATAATAATCCTCTCAAAAAATTTATGAAGTGATAGTTTTGAGAGATAAATGTAGGTCAAGAATTATTTTAGAAGTTTTAAAAAACAGCTCCGAAATTTCGGAGCTGTTTTTGTGGATTCAAATAATTTTATGATGAAAAACTATTTGAGAAGAATCATTTTTTTAGTCGAAGTATATCTGCCGTTTGCTTTCATTTTGTATAAGTAAACGCCAGAAGCTTGACTAGTTGCATCCCAAACAACTGAATCTTTACCGTCAATTGAGAATTCTTTTACTTTCTGGCCTTTCATGTTGAAGATTTCGATTGAGCCATCAGTAACTGTTTCGCCAATAGAGAAGCTGATTGTAGTGCTTCCCATAAATGGATTTGGATAGTTATTTAAAACTGATTCTGTAACGATTTCAGGATTGTCTGAACTTACTGGACCTTGGTTAGTTTGAGTAAAATCAATTTTAATAGAAGCATACATCATTGTTCCACCAATATTTTCACCGAAACCTTGAACAAATGAACCAAAGCTATTATCATCGTAGAACATCAAGTGGAGTAATCCAAAATTATTACCGAGGTCTTGAATTTTGTTTCCAGGATAGATGTAACAAGGTATCATACCTTCAAATTCTGGAACATAGTTGTCATCACCGACTTTTGCGTTCATAATGATAGGGTCAGACCAATTTGCGCCATTATCGTTTGAAGCGGTAATGTAAAGTTCAGGAACTGTTGCCCACTCTACATAATCTTCGTCGCCACTGTCATTGTAATATCTATTGTTCAAACCATCAGACCAAACGTTAACCATCCAGCCGTTTTCTTCGTTTGTAGTCATGTGCATATAGTTTTCGTGGAAAGCAGTATCTGTG
>CAZWYK010000023.1:0-12292 GCA_964638205.1 uncultured Candidatus Cloacimonadota bacterium
ACACTAAATCTGTCATTCTACAAACTTTAAAAAAAACAAATATAAAAGAAGAAAACATCGCCACCATCGGCGTCACAAACCAACGTGAAACTACCGTTATTTGGAATAAGAAAACCGGCAAACCATACCACAATGCTATCGTTTGGCAAGATACTCGTACCGCTAAAATTTGCCAGAATTTACAACCAAAAAATAAAGTAATTCAAAATAAAACAGGTTTGCCACTTGCTACCTATTTTTCCGCACCCAAAATAAAATGGCTTTTACAAAATTTAAAAAATCTCGAAACAGAAATTCAAAGTAATAATATTCTTTTTGGTACAATTGATAGCTGGATAGTTTGGAACCTAACGGGTGGTAAAAATGGTGGCATCCACATCACTGATGTTACAAATGCCAGTCGCACTATGCTGATGAATCTCGAAACTTTAAATTGGGATGAAGAACTTTTAGCTATTTTTGACATTCCAAAAAATATTTTACCAAAAATATGTTCTTCATCCGAAATTTACGGAAAAATAGATTTTCTGAAAAATGTGCCACTTTCTGGCATTTTGGGTGACCAACAAGCCGCTCTTTTCGGACAAGCCTGCTTCCAAAAAGGTGATGCAAAAAACACTTACGGCACTGGTTGTTTTTTACTTTTGAATACTGGAAATAAAATTGTTCACTCAAAATTCGGATTACTCACCACCGTCGGATACAAGATTGGAAAACAGCCCGCAATTTATGCTTTAGAAGGATCCGTGGCACTCGCCGGGTCACTTGTGCAATGGTTACGCGATAATTTTGGACTCATCGAAAAGTCGGAGCAAGTAACTGAACTTGCCACAACAGTCGAAGATAATGGTGGTGTCTATTTCGTGCCCGCATTTTCTGGAATTTTCGCACCATATTGGAATAATTCGGCACGCGGCACTATTTGTGGACTAACCCATTTTTCCAATAAAGGGCATATTGCACGAGCTGTCTTGGAAGCAACCGCTTTCCAAACAAAAGAAGTTTTCGACGCAATGCAAAAAGATGCGAAAATCGAATTGATGAATTTAAAAGTTGACGGCGGAATGACTGTTAATAATTTGCTGATGCAGTTTCAAGCTGATCTTTTGGACATCGAATTAACGCGTCCAAAAATTACAGAAACAACTGCTCTCGGCGTGGCTTATGCGGCTGGACTGGCAGTTGGATTTTGGCAAAATGTAGAAGAATTGGAAAATAATTGGCAAAAAGATAAAAGTTGGCAATCAAATATGACAGATAAAAAAAGACAACAATTTCTTCAAAAATGGCAAAAAGCTGTCAAAAAATCGCTACATTGGGAGGAATAATTTATGAATTTAACACAATATCATCAACCTTATTCACACAAATCAGAAAGTGAAATTGGCGTGCTTTTGGTTCACGGGCTAACTTCCACCACTTCCAGCATGAAGTTTATGGCCGAAAGTTTTGCTAATGCTGGTTTCAATGTGGAGCTCCCACCACTTGCAGGGCACGGCACAAAATGGCAAGATTTGAACAAAGTATCCTACCAAGATTGGGTAAATGGTTTGGAAATCGCATTGCAAACTCTACAGAAAAGAGCTTCTAAAATTTTTATTTGTGGCTTATCATTAGGTGGTGGCTTATCACTTTTTTTGGCAAATAATCATCCTGAAATTTCCGGTCTCATCCTTATCAATAATATCTGCGTTTTTACTAATCCAAAATATTGGTTTGTACCACTTTTACACCATATTATCCCTGCAGTTCCAGCAGTTGCGTCCGACATTAAAGACCCAAGTGAAAAAGAAATAGCATACGATAGAACCCCCACAAAGGCAGTTTATGAAATGCTCAAAATGCTCAAAATAATTAGAAAAAGTTTACCAAACATAAATCAACCAACATTAATTTTTAAATCAAAAGAAGACCATGTAATCCCACAAAAAAGTGCTACTTTTACTTTGAATAATATAGGTTCAAAAAATAAAAGTTTAATCTGGTTAAATAACTCGTATCATGTTGCTACACTTGATCTTGACAAAGAAATTGTAGCATCAAAAAGCATCGAATTTATTGAAAAATTGAGGTAATGAATGTTACAAAAAATTGACCCAACAAAAACTTTGGTATGGATGAATTTAGAAGAACATTTCCAAAGAATGAAGAATGTTCAAATGAAAGATTTGTTTGAAAAAGATAAGAAGCGATTCAAAAAATTCTCATTGATCTTCGAAGACATTTTATTTGATTTTTCCAAAAATATTATTAGTGATGAAACCGTTAATTTATTCAAACAATTCATTGATGACGTAGGTTTACATGATGCGATTGAACAACAGTTTTCTGGGAAATTCATCAACGAAACAGAAAATCGGGCAGTTTTACACACCGCCCTCCGAAATCGGGCAAACAACCCCATCCTGGTCAACGAAAAAGATGTGATGCCACACATTAATTCTGCTCTCAAAAAAGTAGAAATTTTTTCTAATCAACTAACTTCTGGGCAAATTAAAGGTTTTTCTGGGCGCACAATTACCGATGTTGTCAACATTGGAATCGGTGGATCAGACTTGGGTCCAAAGATGGTAACCGAAGCACTAAAGTCTTACAAAAAAATAAATATTAACACGCATTTTGTAGCTAATATCGATGGTTCAGATATAGTTGATATTTTGAAAAAATTGGATGTTGAAACTACACTTTTTATCATTGCCTCCAAAACTTTTTCAACCTTAGAAACAATGACAAATGCAGAAACTGCCAAAAAATGGTTTTTGCTCCATGCGAAAGATGAGAAGGAGGTTGCGAAACACTTTTTAGCAGTTACTGCCAACAAAATTTCGGCCGAAAATTTTGGTATTGAACCTAACAATATTTTTGAAGTTGCAGATTGGGTAGGTGGCAGATATTCACTTTGGAGTTCAATCGGACTTTCTATTGCGTGCACGATTGGTTACGAAAATTTCGTGGAACTTTTGGAAGGTGCATTTGCGATGGATGAACATTTTAGAAATGAAATATTCGAAAATAATATTCCCCAAATTTTGGCATTAATCAGTATTTGGTACCTCAATTTCTTCGGGGCAAATTCTGAAGCAATTTTACCATACGACAGCTATTTACACTTTCTACCAAACTACCTCCAACAGGTAAATATGGAAAGCAATGGTAAAAATACCAACCGCGATGGAAAACCAATTCCATACCAAACAGCACCCATTATTTGGGGTGATATTGGCACGAATAGTCAACATTCATTTTTTCAGCTACTTCATCAAGGTTCACAACTAATTCCGTGTGATTTTATTGTTCCGTCAATCACACACAACCCAATTGGTGACCATCATCAAAAATTACTCTCAAATTTTTTTGCACAGACAGAAGCACTCATGGTCGGCAGTAAAGACGGTAATAATTCATTCAGAAAATTTAGTGGAAATCGCCCAACAAATTCTATTCTCTTTAATAAAATAACGCCCCGAAATTTGGGAAGTTTAATTGCAATGTACGAGCACAAGATATTCACCCAAGGCATCATTTGGAACATCTTTAGCTTTGACCAGTTCGGAGTTGAGCTAGGAAAAGAGCTTGCCAAAAATATTTTACCAGAACTATCGGAAAAAACAAAAAGCTCCAAACATGATTCATCTACCAATGGTTTAATAAATTATTTTAAAAACATTAACAAAACTGCTGATAATCAGCATTATTTTCTACAAAAGATAGGTTCAAATCGAAATCTGATAACGCTACCAACATTGCCAGAAATTCAAATTAATATTTTGAGAATTTGTCAAAGAGAAGCACTTTCAAGCAAAAAAATCGCTGAGCTTTTAGGAAAAAAACAAAAATCTGGCAATCTCAAACGCGCACTTTATGCTCTCAATAAGAAAAAACTTTTACACTACACAATTCCTGAAAAACCGCATAGTTCATTCCAAAAACATAAAATCACAAAAAAAGGAAAAGATGTTTTGGCATTTTATGAAGATAAGAAAAAAGAACTTTTAAATCGCATTCAAATCATCAAAGGCGACATCACACAAATCGAAGTGGAAGCAATTGTCAACGCCGCTAACAACTCACTTCTCGGTGGTGGTGGTGTAGATGGTGCAATTCATCGAGCCGCAGGAAACGAATTATTGCGTGAGTGCAGATTAATCGGGCGTTGTGCAACCGGCGATGCCGTCATCACAAAAGCCTATTTATTGCCCGCAAAAAACATCATTCACGCCGTTGGTCCCATTTGGCATGGTGGTTCAAATAACGAAGATGATTTATTGGCTGCGTGTTACAAAAGCAGTCTGAAGATTGCCTCCGAAAATAAATTATCTACCGTTGCATTTCCAGCAATAAGTACTGGAATCTACAGATTTCCGCTTGAACGAGCCACTAAAATTGCCATAAAAATTGTGAAAGATTTTTTGGAAAATAATACATCTATCGAAAAAATCATTTTCGTCTGTTATCGTGATAAAACTTATGAAATTTATCAGAATCTTTTAAGAGAAAATTAATGCAAAAATTTGTGCAAACACACGATGGTTCATTCACTGCTTTCAACGAGCAGTTTTCTGAGCACTACCACTCTATCAGCGGTGCTCTTGAAGAAGCACTCGAAAAACATGTGAATGCCATAGAGGTTAAAGATGGAATGCACATTCTCGATTTTTGTTTTGGACTCGGTTACAATAGCTTTGTCGCCACCATAGACTACAAAAATTTACAAATTATCGGATTAGAAAATGATCTAAATATTTTAACCGCAATTGCTGACATCAAAGTGCCCAAAAAATTACAAAAGGCATTTCGTACATTTGCTAAAATTGCTAAAAAAGAGACAATTACAGATAACAACAATAATCAAATTTCATTAAGAGTTGGTGATGCAAAGAACACGATTAAATTATTAGACAGTAATTATTTTGATCGTGTTTTTTTCGATCCATTTTCACCACAAAAACAACCAGAAATGTGGACTGTTGAAATTTTTACAGAAATATTCCGCGTAATGCGAAAAGGTGCAAAACTCTCCACTTACAGTTGTGCAAAAATTGTGAGAAAAAATATGGAAATGGCTGGATTTTCCATAATGAACGGTCCAAAAATAGGTCGAAAAAGTCCAGCAACAATTGCAATAAAAAAATGACTTGCCTAAATTATCGACCTAAAAAATATTTCAATTGAAAGGAGAATTTTATGCTAGAACGAATTTCAAACCCTGTTTTAAAACAAGAAGATAGAGATTTTGATCGTAGCTTGCGTCCCAAAAAATTAGCTGATTTCATCGGTCAAAAAAAAATTAAAGAAATTTTGAATATCTCCATCCAAGCTGCTAGATTACGCCGAGAACCACTTGATCATGTCTTGCTTTATGGCCCTCCTGGTTTGGGTAAAACAACACTAGCACACATCATTGCAAATGAGCTTGATACTGACATCAAAATCAGTTCTGGACCTGTTTTGGATAAAGCACCAGATTTAGCTGGAATTCTTACGAATTTACAACGAAATGATATTTTTTTCATTGATGAAATCCATCGTTTGAACCACATTGTAGAAGAATATATGTATCCCGCCATCGAAGATTTTGAAATGGAAATCATCATCGACAGTGGACCTTCTGCACGCTCTTTGAATATCGAGATTGAACCTTTCACATTGATTGGTGCAACCACTCGTGCAGGCTTACTCACATCGCCACTGCGAGCACGATTTGGTATTGTTTTGCGACTCGACTATTACGATATGGCAAGTATCAAAAAAATTATCAATCGTTCAGCAAAATTAATGAATATTCCCATTGATAACGAAGGAGCTGACGAGATTGCACGGCGTAGCCGTGGCACACCGCGTGTAGCAAACAGACTTCTACGCAGAGTGCGAGATTATGCCCAAATCAAGGGTGATGGAACAATTACTTTTGAAATTGCTCAAAAAGCTCTTAAGATGCTCGACGTAGATCACGCTGGACTTGACGAAATGGACAAAAGACTGATTAAAACTGTCATTGAAAATTATGGCGGTGGACCAGTTGGTTTGAAAACTCTCGCCGTTGCAGTTGGTGAAGACGCTGGTACAATCGAAGAAATTTACGAACCATACTTAATTCAACAAGGTTTTCTGGACAGAACACCACAAGGTAGAAAGGTTACCCTAAAGTCTTACCGACACTTCAAGGTTTCGCCATCACAAAAACAGATGGATATTTTTGAAAATTTAAAATAAAACAGCCCTCAAATATTTGAGAGCTGTTTCCCAATGGAAAACCATAATTACTGGCATTACAGAAAGGATTTAAACTGCATCCAATTAATTACGTGATCAAATGGGGTTTAACCGTTTTCCAAAAATCGGCAGAAGGCTTGTTATAGCCTTCTGCTCTTCGAGTGAAAGGGCTGGAGATTAAAACCCTCCTGGCCATCGCAACAAAAGGGAAATATAATCACCTTTCACTCGGGTGTGTGTTCACAAAATTTTAAAAATATAATTCCACATAAAGTAATTCGCAAAAATACCCAAAAAAGATACTGTTATCAAAACATAGATTTGCTTACGAAAATGATGATACAATAATTTATTCAAAAGCAATATAATGCTTAAAAACGGTCCGAAATATGGTATTAAAAATATGCACACAAAATATAAAAAATAATCCTCTCTTTTCATTTTGGCATGGTGGAAATGTCGTTTTAGAATTTTACCGCAAAAGGGACAGATCATTGAAAATTCTGACTCAATTACGGCATTACAATACGGACAAAAAAAATCATTTCGTGACATTATATACCTCCATAATCTTGTATACACGCAATTTCTGTTCCAAAATGATTTTTTTCTTAAAATATTTTTATTACATGTCAGCTATCTTATTAGTTTACAGCCTATTATGAATTATTTATTTTTCATTGTTGCAAAATACAAAAAAAACGAACTTTTAAAAATTCGTTTTTTTATGACATTTTTGAGACACTTTATGACATTTTTGAGACACTTTTGAGAAGTAAGAATAAAATTATTCTGACTACCCAATAAATAATCAGTTACAATTTTGCAATTATCAATTAATCTAATAATCTAAATTATACTTTTTTTGCAATCGATAAAATGTTCTAATGTTAATTTTTAGTAAATTCGCTGCTTTGCTCTTGCTACCACATATTTCTAATGCTTTTCTAATTCCATCCATTTCGGCTTTTTGTCTAATTTCTTCTAGTGTTCTTAACTCATCCTTTTGAACACAATCTAAACATTCAAACTCTAAATGTCGCGCATGAATAATCCCATCTTCAGCTAGCAAAACAGCTCGTTTAATTAAGTTTTTCAACTCGCGTACATTCCCTGGATATGTGTAATTTAATAATTTTTTCATCGCTTCTTTTGAGATTGTTTTGACCTGTTTTTTCAAAATTTCATTACTCTCGGTGATGAAGCATTTTATCAAAACTGGCAGATCACCTTTTCTTTGCAATAAAATTGGTAATTCAATTTTAAATTCGTTCAAGCGATGGTATAAGTCATCTCTAAATTCACCATTTTTCACTTTCTCAGCTAGGTCAACATTGGAGGCCACAATTATGCGTACATCAACTTCTGAATATTTTTCAGCACCAATCGGTTTGATTTTTTTATCTTGTAAAACACGCAAAAATTTTGTCTGCATGTTAAGTGATAAATTGTTAATTTCATCTAAAAAAAGAGTGCCTCCATTGGCTTGTTCAAAAATCCCCTTTCTGTCAAAATCCGCACCCGTAAAAGTACCTTTCTTATGACCAAACAGTTCGCTTTCAAATAGTGAATCTGGAATTGCACCGCAATCAACTGGCACAAATGGAAATTTTCGGCGTTCGCTCTTATCGTGAATCATATTTGCAAAAAGCTCTTTTCCCGTTCCACTTTTTCCTTCTAATATCACAGATAATGGAGACGAAGCAACAGCTTCTACCTTTTGCAACACTCTTTTTACAGCGTCACTATCACCCAAAATATGTTTGGTTTTCAATTGCTTCTGCAATCTTTCTACCGTTGAAATTAGCTCCATTTTTTCTAATGCTTTTTGGATAACTAAAACTACTTCTTCATTATCAAATGGCTTATTTAGATAGTCGTAAGCCCCCAGTTTAATAGATTTTACTGCTGTTTTAATATCGCTATAAGCTGTCATCATCACAACAGCAATATCGCTCTTTTTTAGAATTTTCGGTAGCATATCCATTCCGTTATCATCGGGAAGCTTAATGTCTAAAAGCACTAAATTTGGTTTGAAAGATTTTATTTTTTGAAAAGCAGTTTTCCCATTTTCAGCGGTTTCTACTTCAAATCCAGCTTTTGCAATAACCTTTGAAAGGATAACCCTGATTTGCTGTTCATCATCTACAATGAGAATTTTTTTCATCCTGAATTCTCCAATATTTTTCTATATCATTATATTTTACCATCTATCGGGAAAATCATAGTAAATTTTGAACCTTTGCCAATTTTACTTTCAACTTCTATTTTACCGTTATGTGCTTCCATTATTTGATATACTAAGCTCAATCCCAAACCAGTTCCATTTTCTTTTGTAGTGTAGAACGGTTCAAAAATATTTGACAACTTATCTGTTGCGATGCCAACTCCATTATCAATAATTTCTAAAATAATCCTTTCGTTTTTGGCAGATGCTTTCACTTTCAATTTTCCACCATTTGGCATTGCATCGATTGCATTGATAACCACATTATACAACATACCTTCTATTTTAATAAAGTCCAACAAAATTATCGGTAAACTTGGTGAAATTTCTTTTTCAACTTCTATTTTTTGAGATTTACAAATCACCTCAATCATCTGAAAAACTTTTTCTAAAACTTCAGAAATGTCATTATCTTCAAAATCAGATTGATTATTTTTTGAAAAATCCAAAAGAGTTTGAATCGTCGAAGATGCTCTTTTTGTGGAGTAAATAATTGTATCAATCATCTCCGTAATTTCACTATTTTTAGATAATTCTGACTGAATATATTGTGCGGTAGAACTAATGACAGCAAGTGGATTACGGATTTCGTGTGCAACCCCAGATGCAAATTTTCCAATGCCACTCATTCGTTCGGAAAACATCAGCTGTTTTTCCATTTTTTTTCGCATTTTCATCTCTTCTGCCAAAGTTTTATTTGCTTTTTCAACTTCCTCAATCTTCTTTTTTAAATCAAAAGTTCTATCCTCAATTTGGATGGTTAAAATTTTATTCATATTTGATTTCATTCGATACATTAAATAATATGACAAAATCACAATAAAACTCGAAACAAGGATAAATATTACGACAATTTTATGCTTCGTATCATCAACCTCTTTTTGCTGGTTCATTAGATGAATTCTATTTTCTTGTTCAGCAAAATTACGGTCTATTTCAAATTGTTTTTTTATATCATCTTCACCCAATTCCTGATATTTCATCAAATATTCATCCGACAAACGAATATAATAAAATGCCTTTTTATAATCTTTTTTAACTTCATAGTAGTGAGAAATTTTGTCATAAATCTCGCCAATTAATTTAATATGTTTTAGTTCTTCTGCAATTTTGGCAGCCTTAAAAAGCACTTTTTTTGCTTCTGCTTTTTTATCTAATTTCAAGTATATCTCGCCAATATTATATAAATTATATGTAATCGTTAGTTTTTCACCAATAACTTCAGCAATTTCATTAGATTTTTCTAAATAATTTAGTGCTAAATCATAATTTTTCAAGGAAATATAGGTTGAAGCTATATTAGTTAAATTAGTGGCAATATCACTTTTATTGTTAGATTCTTCATCAATTTTGAGAGAACGGCTATAGCATTCCAACGCTAAATCATATTTTCCTTGTTCATCGTAAACTGCGGCCAAGTTAGTGAGTGCATTTGAAATTTGTGGCTTTGCCTCATTTTTTTCCGCCAATGCCAAACATCTTTCATATATTTCTGCGGCGGCTGAAAACTCAAGCAATTCATAATTAATATTAGCAAGTGCATTATAAACATTAAGAATCATCGTCTCATCATGCAATTTTTCAGCAATTTTCAATGCTTTTTGAGCATATTTAAATGCTGTATCGTAATGGGAATTTATGCGATAAAGTGTGGAAAGTACAACATAAGAATTTATTAAACTCGATTCATCTTTTATCTCTTCTCTTATTTTTGCGGCTTTTTGAATGTTTTCTAACGCAGAGCCGTATTCACTCAGATAGAAATGCGACACTCCAATTTTATGAATCGCATTTGCCCTATTTTTTTTATTTTTTGTCAATCTCAAAATTTCTTCATAGTATAAAATTCCTTTTTCAGGATTTTCAGTTTGGAAAAATTCACCGATTTGAAATAAAATTTCAATTTTTGATGATTTTGAGGAAGAATTCTCGAGAACATTTTTCAAGCTATCTACATTTGCAAACAAGTAAAAATTAAAGATTGAAACTAAAAAAAATAATCCAATTTTTTTCATCAAACCTCCCAAAAAATGGTGGGTGATACGGGATTCGAACCTGTGACCTCTACGATGTCAACGTAGCACTCTAACCAACTGAGCTAATCACCCATCATAATCCTGTACAAAATTATTTTTTGCTATATTTCGTCAAGTTTAGCTTTTGAATATGAAAATTCACAAAAATATCTTTACGATAAAACTGAACTAAAAAGAGTTGTTTCGATGTTAACTTTGGAGAATTAATAAATGGAAATTTTAGGAAAAATAATTGTTATCGGATCTGGAAATTGGGGCACAACTTTGTCCAAAATTTTTTCAGAGAACAACAAGGTTTATCTTTGGACAATTGACAAAAAAGAAGCAGATAAAATCAATAAGAAAAATGAATCACCTTTTTTGCCAAACATTAAATTGCCAGAAAATATTATTGTTGAGGAAAAATTTTCACGCCAAATAGAACCAACCGATGTGGTTGTAATCGCCATTCCATCTCGTTTTATCGAAAGTTTAACCAACGAGTTTATCATAAATAACATTACCAATTGCATTATCGTGAATGCTTCAAAGGGAGTGGAACACACCACCCTTAAAACAGTTTGGGAAACCATGATGGACAGAATTCCCACTTTGAAATTTGCTAATTTATCGGGACCTACCATCGCACGTGAAATCGCAGAAGATATTCCCGCAAAAGCCATCTTGGCGGCACGTGATATCGCACTATTATTTCAGTTACAACAAAAATTAGAAAATAATCTGTTGAAATTCGAATTTAGTCGTGACATAAAAGGAGTAGAATTAGCATCCGCGTTGAAAGGTCTCATTGCAATTGCAGTTGGCATCGCAGATGGCGTTGGTTTCAAAACAAATGTATTTGGCGTCATCATGACTTATGGTGTACACGAATTTGTAACAATCATGAAATTTCTTGGCGTCTACCACAAAACTGCATATAGTATTGCTGGCATGGGAGACTTGATTACAACTTGCATTTCAGAAAATAGTCGTAATCGAAAATTTGGGAAACTATTAGGCTTGGGACATTCGCGTGATGAAGCTTTGCAAGAAGTTGGTATGGTAGTAGAGGGTGTTTCGATGGCAAAAACTATTGATAAACTGGCAAAGTTCAATCTTTCCATTCCGCTAATTTCGTGTGTCACACGCATTATTTTTGAAGATGTAAAAGATGTGAAAAAAGAACTTTTAACAACATTAAATTCCATTTCTGGATAAAATCATGGAGGAAAAATGATCCAACAAACATTGCTTTTAATCAAGCCAAACGCAACTAAGAAAAACAATATCGGTGCGATACTAAAGATGGTAGAAAAAAATGATTTTATCATCGAAAAACTAAAAATGATGAGAATGGATGAGTCACTTGCTGAAAAATTTTACGCTGAGCATTTTGGAAGAGATTTTTATCCATTTTTATTGGAATTTATGCTTTCTGGAAAAATAGTCGCCGTTTTATTATCACGCGAAAATGCTATCCCAAAATTGCGTGAATTAGTTGGTAATACCGATTTTGAAAAAGCAAATTTAGGAACTATTCGTTCGCTTTATGCAGATTCTTATCGTGAAAATTCTGTACACGCATCCGATTCACTAGAAAGTGCAAAAAGAGAAATCTCACTCATTTTTTCTTAATTTTTTATGATTAAAATAAACGACACAAAAATTGAGTGGCAAGAGAACTTATCTGTCAATAATTTATTACTAAATAATAATTTCATTGTTAAATTAAGCGTTGTAAAAATTGATGGTGATTTTATTCCCAAAAAAGAATTTAATAAAACTATCGTCGCTGACAACGCAGATGTAAAGGTAATTCATCTCGTTGCCGGCGGAT
>CAZWYK010000024.1:0-11997 GCA_964638205.1 uncultured Candidatus Cloacimonadota bacterium
GAGCAATTGTGAGTGCAACTTGTGAAATTATTTTAGAAAAAATAGATGGCAAAATCGATAGATTTTTTGATGAAGAAATTGGATTAAACTTACTCCAATTATAATATATGATAACTGTTTATATCGACCCAAAATTACAAAAATTTGTTTCTGAAATTAAATACACATTTTCATTTGTTTTTAATACGCTTGGCTATGAAATGAGATTTGTTTCAAAAAAAGAACAGGTTGCTGATAACGATATTCTCTTTTATTATAGCGATAAGAAACCAAGCATTGAAGAAGCTTGTCGTTGGGCGATGCATCGTGCAATTTTCCATATCCCTGCTCAAAAAGAGCTTTTGCATCCAAACTTACTTAATAAAAAAGAGCTTCAAAATTTGATTCAAGAAATTAGATTACAAAGTTTGATTCCCATTATTTCAAAAGAAAATGTCAAAATTCCGATTAAATATTTTAAACATAAATTGATTTTTTTTGGTATTTATGAATTTGATATTATCGGCAATTTTTTCTTCAATTTAATTGATTACAATGAATTAAATAATCCCATAAAAGATGAATTTGGTAGAAGCAAAGAAAATGATTTGATTTTCATAGATAATCAAGAGATACCTTTTGTAAATCAACTTTTATGGATGGTAGATCTTGCCATTAAAGATGCAGTTAAAAATAGCAATTCGCTTTTTCTTTTACGAAAAAATTTTTGGCAAAATGGAAAACCATTTGCGACAACTTTTTCTCATACTGTTTCCTCTTTACAAAAATGGAATTTGCACAAAATATTCAGAAGTAGCTTTGCAGAATTTTTCAAATTTTGGCATTTCAAATATAATGTAAAAAGTTTTTTTAATAAAATAAAATTTCTTTTTACGAATATTGAAGAATATTGGAAATTCGACGATATTCGAGATATAGAGAACCAGCATGGGGTGAACAGCACCTATTTTTTCTATGCAACAAATAACAATGAAGTTGACTATTCACTTGATGATGAAGATTTACAAAATGAAATATCCGCATTACAAAAAGAATACAACGAGATTTCATTGTTAGCTTCGAGCAATTCATCTCGAGATGACATTTTAGAAAGTGAAAAAAGTAATTTAATAAAAATAATTTACCTCGAAGAAATTGGCATTCGACATCATTTGAATAGATTTGATCCTCAATTTACCCTTGAATATCATAAAAAACACGGGTTTATTTACGATTCTTCACGCACATTTTTGAATAATTTTGGGTTTGTAAACGGGATTGGTTTCCCATATTATTTATATCAACTTTTGCTATCTAGCCAACAAAATATATCACAGTTTCAGTCAAGATACATTGAATTGCCAATCACATTTTCAGATCGAAATTTAATAATATCAAAGTACAAAACACTCCCTTTTGAAGAAGCAAAAATTATTGTCGATAATTTAATTGAAACGATAATAAAAACTAATGGTTTTATCCATTTTGATTTTTCAATTTCAAGTTTTTCAGAGATAAAATATGGTCAGCAAATTTATGATTATATCATTAAAAAAGTAAAAGAAAATGACGGGTTTATTGGTAATTGTATGCAAATCGCAAATTGGTGGAAAAAACGCGAAAGGGTAGAAATCATCGAAAATGAAATCGGTGCTTTGATTCAGTTTCCCGAAAATATAGACAATTTCACTTTAGAATTATTAGGCAATTACAACATTGAAAAAGTAGATGGTGCTAAATCTGAAATTGACGGTACTAAAATAATTTTCAACAATGTTTTAGCAGGCACCAAAGTACAAATATTTATTGGAAAAATAGAATGAAAAATATTCTAATGATTTCGTATTCTGCACCACCCCAAAACATTCCGTCTGCCGTGAGAACGGGAAAATTAGCAAAACATTTTAAAAAATTAGGTTGGAATCCAATTATTTTAACGGTTAAAAATGTGGGATTTCATTTGAATGATAATGATTTACTAGATGAACTATCTGAAATTGAAATTATTAGAACCGATTCACTTGATCCGCTAATGATTCTGAAAAAATTCCGTCCTCAAAAAAATATTGAAATTTCTAGAAATATTAGTAAGAATAAGGAAAAAATTACTAGTAAGTTCAAATCTATTTTCCCAATTGATGATAGGATTGGTTGGATGCCATTTTGCCTAAAAGCAGCGTCGAAAATTATCAGAGAACATAAAATTGACGCGATTTATACTTTTGTCGGTGGTATTAATCATCCTGGTATAAGTGCCTATAAATTATCAAAAAAACATAACATTCCATATTTTATTGAATTTCATGATTTGTGGGCAAATCATCCATTTATTGAGCGAACAAAAATAGATCAATATCTTAATGATTGTTGGGAAAAAAAAGTAGTGAAATCTGCCACTGGAATTATCACTCTCGCTCCTGGACAGAAAAAGTTTTTAGAAAATAAATATCCATTTTTAATTGGAAAAACTATTTTTAATTTAAAAGGGTTTGATGCTGAGTTAATAGCTTTTCCAAAACATAAAACAGATAAACTTACTATAACTTTTTGTGGAAGTTTGTATAAAAATATGACTCCCAAAAATATATTTGATGCGTTACTGGCGATGGATGAGATCAAACTTCCGATTAAACTTAAATTTATTGGAGATTTTCGAAATTCTTTTTTTGTTTTAAAAAATCAATTTGAAAATAAAATAACTAACCAGAGAATTAAAGTGGAAGTTTTAGCAAAAATGTCATATACTAAGCTTCTCTTGGAGTTACAAAAATCTGATGCTTTTATGTTATTTTTACCGAATGAAGAAAAATTCAAAGCAATTTTGCATGCTAAATTGTATGATTATATAGTGGTTGGCAAACCAATTTTAGCATTTGCACCTAAAAATAGTGATGTTGGGAATTTTGTTAATGATAATAATCTCGGTTTTGTTGCAGAGGCAGATAACCTTGAAAGTGGAAAAAGTATGTTGTCTAAATTAATCACAGAATATCAAGAAGGTGATTTAGAAAAATATCAAGCAAAACCAGAATTTATTCAAAAAAACTCTCGTAAAAATGCAGCTAAAAAAGTTATTGAGTTTATTGAAGAGAATATAAATGAGTAAAAAAATAGCAGTTGTATCTAATACAGCGTGGAGTTTGTATAATTTTCGTTTAAATTTAATGAAAGAATTGGAATTACAAGGATATGATGTCATTGCAATTGCTCCATTTGATGAATATAAAAAGAAAATGAAGTTTGAATATTTTGATATTAAAATAAATAATCGTGGCACAAATGTTATTCAAGATTTTTTTCTCTTTTGGAGATTCTTTTTACTTTATAAAAAGATAAAACCAGATGTAATTTTACAATTTACCATTAAACCAAATATTTATGGAACCATTGCTGCAAATTTCTTAAATATTCCCTGTATTAACAATATTGCTGGACTTGGTACGCTCTTTATTAAGGAAAATTGGTTATCTCAAATCGCAAAGTTACTTTATAAATTTTCTCAGCAGTTTGCTAAAAAAATATTTTTTCAAAATAGAGATGATGCTAAGCTATTTTCTAAAATTATCAAAAAAGAAAAATGTGATATCTTACCAGGTTCAGGAGTTAATCTTGAAAAATATATGCCCCGAAAAAAGGAAAATTCAGAATTTTCATTTTTGTTAATGGCAAGATTATTGTGGGATAAGGGAATAGGAGAATATATCAAAGCTGCTCGTAAAGTTAAAAAAAAATACCCAAACATTAAATTTAAAATTATTGGTTGGCTCGATGAAAATAATTCTTCAGCAGTTTCTAAAATTCAAATGAATAAATGGGTTAACGAAGGTGTGGTAGATTATCTCGGAGCCAAAGATGATGTGCGCGATTACATTGCAAATTCAGGTTGTGTAGTTTTACCTTCATATTATCGAGAAGGTGTTCCTCGCTCACTTTTAGAATCAGCAAGTATGGCAAAACCAATTATTACAACCAATAGTGTTGGTTGTCGTGAAGTTGTTGATATGAATCTGAATGGATTTTTATGTAAGCCTAGAAACGTTGATGACTTAGTTGACAAAATGAAGAAGATGATATTATTGTCCTCATTGGAACGAAAAGAAATGGGAAAAAATGGTAGAAAAAAAATGATAAATGAATTTGATGAAAAAATTGTAATTGAAAAATATCTGGTAGCTATTAAGAAAGTTATTATAGAAAAATGATCTATTTAACCTCACTTATATTTACTTTTTTTGCAACCATAATTTTAGGGCCACTTAATATTAAATTTGCTCAAAAATACAATCTTATTGATAAGCCCCACCACCGTGGTTTACATAAAGACCCAGTTCCATTTAGCGGCGGATTTTCTTTTGCAATTCCGATTATTATAATTCAAATTTGGGGTTATTTTATTTTTGGAACCCAAATGTTATATTTGGCAATTGGTGGTTTTTTAATGCTCTTATTGGGGTTTTTAGACGATAAAATTAAAGTTACGGCAAATTATAAATTATTCTTTCAAATCATCATTATCACTGTAATTTATTTTTTTGGATTCAAGATAGAATTACTCACAAATCCATTTGGCAAAACGATAGAATTGGGGATATTTTCCTTCCCCTTTACTACCATTTGGTTTTTGGTAGTCGTGAATGCATTTAATCTGATAGACGGTTTAGACGGTTTAGCATCTGGCATTGCGTTGATTTCTGCAACTGTGTTGTTTGCAGTTGGTTTTGTGAAATCAAATGAGATTATTATGTTTTTATCGCTTGCTATTATTGGAGCAAATTTTGCTTTTTTAAAGTATAATTTTTATCCTGCCAAAATATTTATGGGAGATACTGGTAGTCTTTTTTTGGGATTTAATATCGCTGCCATTTCGATTGCTGGAAGTGGCGAATTCAAAGGTATAACTTCTATGACGCTTTTGGTGCCGATTATAATTTTAGCAATTCCACTATTGGATATTTTGTTTGCAATTATTCGGCGTGTAAAACTGAAAAAACACATTTTTCAAGCTGACAAGCAACACATTCACCACAAATTACATGAAATGGGAATTTCCCAAAAAAATGTAGCGCTAATCAGCTATTTCATCACTATACTTTTTGGACTCATCGCTTTTGGGTTTTCATATTCATCGAAAAAAATGTTACTTACAATTTTACTGTTTTTACTGTTTATTTTACTTATTGTTATTTACAAACTGTTCAAAAAGGAGTTGAAATGAAAAAATATTTAGGACTTATAGTTTTAGCTTTAGCAACAAATTTATTTGCGATTAAAAACTGGAATTATTACACAAATACTACTCATATTCGTGATTTGCAATTATTCGAAGACAAGATTTATCTCGCAACTTGGGGTGGTTTAGCGATTTATGATTTAACCAATAATGCCTTTGAAAAAACTTACACAACTATTAGTGATTTAGAAGATAATGATTTGCGATGTTTAGAATTTTATTCAGCTAAAAATCAGCTTCTTTTGGGTACATTCAAGAAAGGGATAAACCGCTTTTCAAACAATGACTTTGCCATTCCATTAAACGAGACTTTGGGGTTAGCATCAAACACTGTAAATGAGATTGTAAGCAAAGATTCGCTCATTGTAGCTGCTACTGAAAATGGAATTAGTATTTTTTTAGATGATGAAAATTTTCCTTTTCCCTTATTACAAAACAACTACAATGTGGATGATGGTTTGCTAACAAATAGTATTACAAGCTTGCAAGTGAGTGAAAATGGGTACATATTTTGTGGTAGTATGCTAGGCTTGAATTATGTCCATCTTGATTCTTTGGGAATTAGCACGGCTTGGCACACAGCAAATTTACCATTTTTTAACAATCAGGTTAATTCAATTTCCATTAGAAATAATTTACTCGCAATTGGAACTGCAGAAGGTTTAGCTGTTTCTAATTTTCCTAATTTTGATTGGGAGGTTTACGATGATTACGGCTCTATTTTTCCAGTTTTCATCGATTCAAATGAAAATATTTGGTTTGGAACGGGAAATTGGAACGAAACTGATTTGTTAGTTGAAGACTTAACAGACGTTGCTATTTTGCAACTTCAGGCAGGAAGTGATGAAATGCAAAGTTGGATGAACGAAGATTTGAACCTAGTTGATGCACAAATAATGGGATTTAATGAAACTGATAACGCTATTTACGCATACAGTTGGGGGGATGGTTTTTTGAAGCTAAATCATGAAAAACAAACTTGGACACAATATCTTCAAAACTGCATTGGTGCAAATTTGGTAACAAATATGAAGTTGGATCAAAATAATGTTTTATGGATTTCAAGCGGACATCGAAATGTGAACGAGACTGACAGAAAAACGCGCGGTGTTTCCTCTTTCGATGGTAATTATTGGGAAAAATATGGTACTCAAAATAGCGAGATTATTTCTGATAATATCTTGTCCATCGCGATAGATTCTACTAATCGAAAATGGTTTGGAAATTGGGGACATGGCATCTCGGTTTTTGATGATGTTTCGACAAGTTGGAACTTGATAAATACCACAAATACACCTGGTTTATCAACAAACACGATTAGCTGTATAGAAGCTAGTTTCGATACTACAATGTGGATTGGGGCTTATGCGCTTAATATGTCAATTCTGAACAATAATTTTGAATACATTGATAATTTTGAACTTTTTGACCCTACTTACAATTTTTCAGATTTTTGGAAAATACATTTTGCTGGAAATAAAATTGTGTTCGGTGCTTTTTATAATGGTTTGCGAATTTGGGATAATCTATCTATCCCGGAAAATGATGGAAATTATTGATTGTACCACCATATGAATTAAATGACACTCAGATTTTTGCCATTGATTCAAAAAATAATGACATATGGATTGCGAGTGGAAAAGGCTTATTTATGTTTGACGAAAGTGACTGGTTTAAATATGGAACTCACATCAAAAAAAAAGTATGGAAATCAGGTAGCTGGCACGATGAGGCAACTTCTGAATATTGGTATTTTGAAGGTCAGGAACGACTTTACGGCGGACAAACTACTTACCCAACAGCACTTTTTGTTGACCCATTTGGCATTGTGTGGATTGGTACTGAAAAAGCTGGTATCACTGCGTATGATGTTGATAAAAATATTTTCACAAATTACACAATGGAAAACAGCCCTTTAATTTCCAATAACATTACTGATTTTGCGTATAACTCCACAAATGGTATTCTATTCATTGGTACAGCTGAGGGTTTAAATTCTGCTCAAATTGGCATTTCTGAACACATGAATTTTGAAGAAAACCTGAATAACACTTTTTGTTACCCGAATCCATTTTACCCAGAAAATGGTGAAATTTTGAAGATAGATAATACAAACGCAATTTCGATGCCGAAAGGCGACACAAAATGCAACATTTACAGTCTAGATGGGAAATTAGTCCGTGTTCTTACGAAAAATAATTACCAACAATTTGAGTGGAATGGTGCAAATGCAACGGAACAAAAATGTAGTTCAGGGCTATATTTTTATGTTATTTATACAAATGACTCCCAAACTTCAAATGGAAAAATAGTTCTAATTCGATAGTATGAAAATATTTTATTTAGATCCTAATAACACCACGCCTCAATATAACTATCCACTTGTGGAAAAATTGAATGAAGAAGGAATGAACCCAACATTTTTTACTTCAAAAAATAAAAAATTTACAAATTATTATGAAAAAATTTATTCTATAATCCCAAATTATTGGTTTTTTAAATTTGAAAATACAATTAAAATTAAACAATTACGAAAATTTACTAAAATGTTATTGTACCCATTTCAGAATATTTCATTTTTAGCAAAAATAAAAAAAGAAAAACCACAAATCGTCCATTATAATTGGCTTGCTTTTCCTCTTGTTGATTCTTATGTGATTGATAAAATTCATCAGTTAGGAATAAAAACCATTATCACGGTACACGATTACAAACAACATGATAAAAAAAAATTACGGGTTTTAGAAAAAGAAATTTTCGATAAAGTTGATAGGATTATTTGTTTGTCAGAATTTGTAAAAACACAATTTTCACAACAACACCAAACTAAAATAACTGTAATTCCACATGGAAATTGTTACGAAAAAGAATTAATAAATCATCATATAGATAAAGTAACATTTAAACAATTATCATTATTAATGATTGGTAACATCAAGCCCTATAAAGGTGCTGAAATTTTGATTGATGCAATGAATTCAATTCCAGAAGCTGAAATTAAATTAGAAATTTGTGGTCGTTGTAATTATCAGCAAAATTTACTGAATAAAGCTAAAACTAAAAATATATCTTTTGATTTTGGGTTTATTGAACATAAAAAACTTTATGAAAAAATTGCTAATTGTGATGTCGGAGTTTTGCCATATTTACAAGCTACTCAAAGTGGGTTGCCATACATATTTACTCATTTTAAAAAGCCTCTCATTATTACAAATTCTGGTGGTTTATCTGAACAAGTTTCTACTGATTTTTCTGAAATTGTAGAACCAAATTCAGAAAGTATTGCACAAGCAATTTTAAAAATTCAAAAACGCAAAATAAAATCAAATTCTTTCGATAAATTTATAGAACAAAATAGTTGGCAAAAGACCATTGATAAATACATAAGAATATATCGGAAAATTGCTGATGAATAAAATTAAATTTGGTATTTTTCAGCTTCAACCCGGTTGGGAAATTATCCTTCAACAAGAAGGAGTTTCATTTGAACAAATCTCACTCGAAAAGCCAATCAGTACTGAGCAATATTCAACAATTATTCTTACAGAAAAGTTAACAAACAAACAAACACAAATCGTGAATAAATATCTACAAAATGGTGGTTCTGCACTATTCTTAGCTAAAAACATTGAACATAAAACTTGTAAAAAACGCTACCTTATATCCAATAAAAATTCAATATTTTCGAGTGTTGGTTTAGTTGATATAAATGGTGAAATGTTTGCATCAAAAAAGGGTGAATTGCTTGATGAAAATTTACAAATTTATTCAGAGAAAGTAGGTAAAGGGTTACGGATTATTTTACCTTTTGATGTGAATAAATTGATTTTGGATATAGATTTTAAACGCAAAAAATTCTATGCAGAACGAAAAGAATTACCATCTGAAATAGTAGCTAGTATATCTAAAAGCAAAATTAGACAAATTGTACGAATTTCACTTGAATTTTTGCATCATTACCGTGATTTACCGTTTGTACAAAAGTGGTATTATCCAAATAGTGAAAAAAATATTTTTATTTTTCGAGTGGATACCGACTTTTGCTCACTCGAAAATACGAAAAAATTACATCAAGTTTGCCAAGAAAATGAAATTCGTGGAAGTTGGTTTGTGGACACAGTTTCTGATGATAAATTAAAAAATATTTATGCAAAGATTAAAGATCAAGAGATTGGTCTACATTGCTTTAAACACCTTGTTTTTGATGATTATCAGCGAAATTTTGATGATTTCAAAAAAGGAATTTCACAATTAAAAAAAGCAGAGATAAAACCAAGCGGTTACGTTGCTCCTTTTGGAGATTGGAATGAAAATCTCGGTAAAGTTATCAACACTTTTGATTTTCAATATTCATCCGAATTTACACTTAATTACGATGATTTTCCGTTTTTTCCTTTTGTGAATGGGGCATTTTCCAAAACGTTACAAATACCAATTCACCCAGTAAGTATGGGACGTTTGCACCGCTCTCATTTCTCTGAAACAGAAAAGTCAGCATATTATAAACAAGTTATTTTAAGGAAAATATTAATGAAGGAATCGATTATTTTATATCATCATCCCGAGCAATTTCGCTTTGAACTTTGGCATGAAATTTTCACATTTATTAATGAAAATAAAATCTATAAAATGACGATGAATGAATTTGCCACTTGGTGGAAAAAAAGAGATGCCATTAAGATTGATTGTCATTTTGATAATAATAAAATATCTTTTAAAAACAATGAATGTTATATAAGAGTTTCAACTAAAGATGGTGAAAAAATCATTTCTCAAAAATCAATTAATATTGATGAAATCAAGTGGAAAAAAGAGAATATTGACTCAAAAGATTTCCCTGAAATGAGAAAACTTAGTTGGCGAGAAATTTTGTATAACTACGAATCAAAACGAGCGAGGAAGCATTTATGAGAATATTTTTTACAAGTTATCAAGCAATAAATTTGATGCGTGGTGGAGTAACTTTCAAGGTGCAGTTTCTCAAGAAAGCACTTGAAAAACAAGATGTAGATGTTCACTTTTTGGATAGTTGGGATATGGATTTCAAACTTAGTAAAAATGATTTAGTACACCTGTTTAACGCCAATGTGGGTACGTATCACATGGCAAAGAGTTTGCAAAATTATGGTGCAAAATATGTAATAAATCCTATTTTTTATAATCGTCATCCAAATTGGAAAATTAGAAGTTATTTGCAAGCTGAAAATTTTTCGCGGAAGTTTTTAAAAGGTATTTTATCTGAATTTCAAATTACTAAAAGTATCTGTGATGGAGCAGAAAAAATTTTGCCAAATACAATTGCAGAAGGAAATATTTTAGCAAATGGAATCGGAGTTGATTCCAAAAAAGTTGAAGTCATCCACAATGGCGTCGAAAAACGTTTTGCAAATGCTGACCCTAACTTATTCTATCAAAAATATGGGCTGAAAGATTTTGTGTTAAGTGTTACTCACATTGGCTCATCTCGTAAAAATGTTTTTCCACTTATCAAAGCACTACAGAAAATAGATGCACCTGCCGTTATAATCGCAAATGTTCATCATAATGAGGAAGGAAAACGTTGTTTAGCTGAAATTTCAAAAAGTAAAAATATTCAGTTAATCCAGTGGATTAAGCACGATGATCCGCTTTTGGAATCTGCCTATGCAAGTTGTAAATGTTTCACATTACCAGCTAAATATGAAACTCCAAGTCGAGCGGCCCTAGAAGCAGGACTTGCCCGTGCAAATGTTGTAATTACTCCTTTTGGGGGAACTAAAGAATATTTCAAAAACTTTGCAAAATATCCAAATCCGTATTCGGTGAAATCTATCCAAAATGCAATTGAAAATGCACTTAATACACCTAAAAATGATGATTTGAAAAACTATATTTTAGATAATTTTGTTTGGGATAAGATTGCTGAAAAAACAGTGAAAATGTATGAAACAATTCTTTAACAAAATTTTGCAATATTCAGCTGGAAATTTTTTCAATAAATTTCTGCTTTTAGCCTTATTGCCAATTTATACGCGTGCGCTAGCACCAGCAGAATACGCAATTTATACTAATTTAATGATCTTTGTTTCAATCGCATATCTCATTTATATTCTTGGCATTCAGCAATCACTTTTTTCCTACTTTCATCATCAAAAAACAGCAGATTACAAATATTCACTCATCTCTTCTATTTTTATTTTATTGACCTTTATTGGATTGTTTTTTTCTGGGATGATACTATTATTTAGAGTAGAATTAGCCCTTTTGCTCACACGTGATATTTTATGGCAAAACCTCTTTTACTACATTGCGATTATTCTATTATTTGATGTAATAAACGGCATTTCTTTGGCTATTTTGAATATTATGGAGAAATCAAAAGAGTATGTTTCGCTCTCGATTGTGAAGAATATCGTTCTTATAAGTTTAGTACTTTTTGCAAAATTCACTAACAATCTATCAGTGACAAATCTACTTTTTTACATAACAATCTCAGCAGGAATTACAGCGATATTTTCAATTTTTCAAATTATTAAAATTCAATCAAATTTATCAAAAGAAATAAAAAATAAAGTAAAATTTTCACCAAAAATAATTACTGATTTACTCAGATTTGGGCTACCGATGATTCCTGGAACTCTGGCAATGTTGCTGCTTCGTGCTGGCGATCGATATATGATAACATATTTTTCGGAAAATAACCTTTATGATGCAGGGATTTATGCAGTCGGCTACCGCATCGGAATGATTATGGTTTTTCTGAATTCAATCGTGAGTTTAGTCTATTTCCCTTATGCAATGCGGATTGC
>CAZWYK010000025.1:0-11103 GCA_964638205.1 uncultured Candidatus Cloacimonadota bacterium
TTCCACCGCCAATGTCAAAAACTATCATTTCTTTTTGAGATATTTTCAATGATGATTTTACTGCCAAAAATGACAATTTTGCTTCCTCTTCTCCGTAAATTACTTCAATATTAAGACCTAATTTTTCTGTCACTTTTTTTAGGAATTTGTCACTATTTTTGGCACTCCTCAAACTCATTGTGCCAACCACTAAAATATTTTTCACACCTTCATTTTCTGCTATTTTTTTAAATTCAGAAAGTGCATTTAAGTTTCGTAACATTGCCTCTTCTGAAATAGTATTATCCAGAGATTGATTTTCGCCTAATCTTGTGTTATCACTGCGTTCATGAAGAATTCTACATTCTCCGTTTACGCTCGTAAAAACGACCAGTTTAATCGAATTTGTACCAATTTCTATTATCGCATTTTTTTTCATTTGACTTCACTCTTTCCGAAACAAAATGTTTTACTTTTGAAAGTATTTCAAATTTAAATTCACAAGTTATCGGTCAAGTTTTTCTTAAAAAAAACAACTTTCACCATAATTAAAAATGATCATTTTATTTTTTTCTTGACAATTAATTCATTATTTTTGAAGGTGTTGGGCAATAAAAAATCTGGAGATTATTTATTATGAAAGTGAGCAATTTTTTCATATTGCTCTTTGTGGTTTCGTCTTTGTTTGCAACACCGCCAACTGGATATTACGATTCTACAATAGGGCTAACGGGAAGCGATTTGAGGTTAGAATTACATGATATTATTTCAGAAAACACAAACACGAACTATCCAAATAGCAAAGAAATTATGTACAGCCAAATTGATAATTTAAACGGTGCAATTAGTTGTGTTTATTCAGGATTTTCGGTAAACCATTCTTTGGGAAACACATCCACGCCAACTGAAATTGATTGTGAGCATTCCTATTGCCAAAGTTGGATTGATACAGAATTAGAAGGAATGGAAAACAGCATCGCAAAAGCAGATATTCACCACCTTTTTCCAACCAAAAATGCCGTCAATATTGCACGTAGTAATAACCCCTTTGGTAATGTTCAAAATATCAGTTACACCTATTCTGAAGATGACGGCTTTACAACAAGTTTTTTAGGACAAAACAACGATGGACTTACTATTTTCGAGCCAGCTGACCAACATAAAGGCGATGTAGCTCGTGCTCTTTTATATTTCATTGTAAGGTACGAAACTGCTCTAAATTTTGGCAACATTGATATGCTCGAGACACTTTTAAATTGGCATTACAGTGATTCAATTAGCACAAAAGAAATCAATCGAAATGACGCAATTTATAACTTTCAAAATAATCGAAATCCTTTTATCGACCACCCAGAATTTGTTGATGAAATTTGGAATGACAGTGCCTCCATTACCCTTACTTTTCCAAATGAACCACTTATTTTGGGAACAAACAGAATGTACACAATAAAGTGGTTTTCACACTATTTCTTTGGTAATGTGAAAATCGAACTGTTAAATTCCGACATAAACTATTTTGCCGAATTAACAGATTTAACGGAAAATAACGGTGAATTTGAATGGGAAATCCCAGTAGATTTGGAAGCAAATTCAAACTACTCAATTCGCATTTCTGACAGTGAAAATCCAACAATTTATGATAACTCAAACGCTCATTTTACAATTATAGAAACTGACCCTCAAGCTGATCTTTTCATCTCCGAATATTGTGAAGGTTCTAGCTACAATAAATATATCGAAATTTTCAACGGAACTGGTGCTGTTATTGACTTTAGCCAATATTCACTTAGCATTTATCACAATGGAAACTTGACATCAACTAACACCATAAACTTCTCAAATTTGCTTTTGAATAACGACACTTTTATCATCGCACATACTTCTGCCGACCCTATCATTCTCGCAAATTCTAATCTCATTTTTGGCGGTTTAAATTTTAATGGAGACGATGCAGTTGCACTTTTCAAGAATGATGAACTAATCGATTTAGTTGGTAATATTGGTGAAGATTTAGGCGTAGGGTGGAATGTTGCTGGTTCTCAAAATGCGACCAAAGATCATACATTAGTGCGTAAAAACCAACAATATTTTGGAAATACCAATTGGGCTATCGCGGCAGGTTCAAATCCACAAAATTCAGAATGGATTGTAAACAATTGCGATTCTTTTGATTCCATCGGCTCTCACACTTTAGAAATTCCTCTTACAACTCCGCAAAATGTTTCATTCAAAATTGAGAATTCACAAATCAT
Organism: uncultured Candidatus Cloacimonadota bacterium; assembly: GCA_964638205.1. Lineage (GTDB taxonomy): Bacteria > Cloacimonadota > Cloacimonadia > Cloacimonadales > TCS61 > TCS61. The sequence continues at coordinate 2,232 of CAZWYK010000025.1, forward strand.
CATAGATTGGTCTCCAGTAACTTACGCAAATAATTACCGCATCTATTCATCTTCCGATTTACATTCTGCTTTCACACTTGATGAAAGTGGAATTTTGAGCGGAACCTCGTGGACAGCACCAATTTCTGGCAACACAAAATTCTTTAAAATAACTGCAGAATAATGCAAAAATCAATTGATGAATTCCTCAAAATACAGAAAGCAAAGTATTTTTCGGAAAACACTATCATCGCATACCAACGAGATTTAATTCAATTTCAAAAATTTGTAACCAAATATTTTGAAGATGGCGACATTAAATTAGATGACATATCACGTTTATTTTTGCGGGATTTTTTACGACATCTAAGCATTAACGGCAGAAACAATCGTACTTTAGCACGTAAGGTTACAACTCTAAAAAGTTATTTTCAATTTTGCACAAAAAATAATTTCATCAGTAAAAATCCTGCTGAAAAATTAAAAATTCCAAAATTTGAAAAAAAATTACCAAAATATTTTTCTGAAAAAGAGATGAGTGAACTTTTCACGATTCCAGATTTAACAACTAAATTTGGCATTCGTAACCGTGCTATTTTGGAAATTATTTATTCGTGTGGAATGCGTATCAGCGAAGTAGCAAACTGCAAAATTAGTTGGATAAATTTGGACTCTAATTTGGTGCAAATTGTGGGGAAAGGGAATAAAGAACGCATCGTACCAGTTGGTAAAAAAGCGAAAATTGCACTCCGAAATTACCTCAAAATCAAATCGCAATTTGACTCAAAATTTAGTGACAACTCACTCTTTTTATCCAAAAGTGGTAAGCCACTTTCCGCAAATGAAATTCGCGAAATTTTGGCGCGATATTTAATTTTAGTGGCCAAAATAAAAGGTTATTCACCCCATTCCATTCGCCACTCTTTTGCAACCCATCTCCTGTCAAACGGAGCAGATTTACGCGCAGTACAGGAGATGCTTGGACACAGCAATCTCTCCACTACCGAAATTTACACGCACCTCTCCCTCACTGATTTAAAAAATGTTTACAAACAGGCACATCCACGTAGTAAAAAAAAAGACTGAAAAAAGCCCCGAATATTCGAGGCTTTTTAGTTAGCTAACTTGGCTACTTTACAATAATTTTTTCGATAGTTGCTTTATGTTCTTCGAGTGGTTTATCACCCTTATCTTTCGGTAAATTTTCAATTTTATGCACTATTTCCATTCCAGAGAGTACTTTTCCAAAAACAGTGTGCTTACCATTCAGCCAACTCGCACCATCAGTTTTGGTCACGATAAAAAACTGCGAACCATTCGTGCCAGGACCAGCATTTGCCATACAAATTGTACCATAGTCAACCGCTGCTTTCAGTTCACCTTTCCCAAAAATAGGTTTATTAATGCCTACTTTTTCTTTGAAAAATTCGACAGTATGCTTCATAATCGGTACACCTGTTTGTGATGTAATACACTCATCAACTATTGCTTTAATGGTTGAATCTGGTGTCGCATTACTTTGCAAATAAGGCATCAAAATTTCAGAAAAAACGGTAATTGCTTTTTCATCTGTGTCGATATTCCCTGTAATTTCTGCACCTTCACCGTAACATTCATCTTCAAATTGGTAGCCGGGCCCACCAGTTCCAGTTCCAATTGGACACCCACCTTGAATCATAAAATTGCTAATTACACGATGAAAAATAAGTCCATCATAATATGGTTTACTCACTTTTTCACCGTTATTTGGATCCGTCCATTCTTTTGTCCCTGTTGCTAAACCCACAAAATTTCCTACTGTAATCGGTGCAATTTCACTGAAAAGTTCCAATTCAATATTCCCATAATTCGTCTGCATCGTTACCAATTCATTGGCCATTAAAAACCCTCCTGCGGAAATGACTAAAATCAATAAAATTTTTTTGATCATCATTCCTCCTTTTTTAAAATTTAGGCAAATCGACAAAGCTCCACTTTGCCGTCAACCATTTTTATGTATGAATTGTTTGAAATCCAGTCACCACAGTTTACATAAACACAATTCCCAATATTTTCCAGTTTAGGAAAGTGGGAATGTCCAAAAATTATCACATCAAAATCTAACGATTTTTTTTGGGCAAATTTATTCAACCCCTCCTCCCTTCTTGAATGAAGTTTTGTGGAGATTTTCTTGGTTCGGCTAGACCGCGATAGTGTTTTCGCAAGTTTAATGGCAAAATCAGGATGCAACATTTCAACAATTTTCATCACCAATCGATTGCGAATAATCGCACGAAATATTTTGTAACGCAAATCGTTTGTCGTGTAGATATCACCATGTGAAACAAAGATTTTTTTACCATCAATCTCTTCGATAAAGTTGTCATTATAAACCTCAAATTCCAAGAAATTTACCAAAAAATCTTTGAACCAAAAATCGTGATTTCCAGCAATAAAAACAATGCGACAACCACTCTCTTTTATGTCAGCAAATTTCTTCAAAACGGGAAAATATTGCTTAATAATTGCATTTTGCCAAACAATCCAAAAATCGAAAATATCACCATTTAGAATGAGCAAATCGGCATTTCCGATTAAGCTATCCAAAAAATTCAACACTTTGATTTGTCGTTCACTTTGGTTATCTGTAATCTGTAAATGAAAATCCGAAACTATAAATACTCTCATATTTCACCTCTATTTTGCCATTAAATAATAAAAAATATTCGCACCCATTTTAAAAGCATTTTCTTTAATTTCTTGACGATTATCGTGCGTGTCGCTCCATCCGTCACTAATGTTTGATTCGTAAGTATAAAGCATCATCATTCTGCCATTGTCATCGAAAATCGCAAAAGCTTGAGGTCGTTTATCATCATGTTTATGAATTTTGGGAAGCCCATTTGTAAACAAAAAATAGGCATGAAAAATCTCATGATTTTTTGGTAATTCAATTATTTCTTTTTCGGGAAATATTTTTTTTATTTCACGCCAAAACGATACGTCCATGCCATAATCATCATCGGCAAAAAGAAAACCACCTCGCAACAAATATTCACGCAAATTTCCCACTTCTTTTTCTGAAAATTTTATATTTCCGTGACCTGTCAAAAAAACGAATGGATAATTAAAAAGTTCTTTTTGGGTCAGCACAACCGTCGCTTCTTCTATAGCAAAATCTGTATCAAGCGTGCTATTTAAATATCTTGCCAAATTCGGCAATGCATCTGCATCATTATACCAGTCTCCACCACCAGAATAGTGCACTCTTGCTAGCTGATTTTTCTCATTTGCAACCAACAAACATACAACTATTAACATAATTAGAATCCATTTAATTTTCATAAATTTGATTTTTTACAATAACCTTTATCGTGCAAGCAAAAAATGTATTTACACAAATTGTTTGATTATTTGATTGACAAAGTAGCGTTTTGAAAGTATTCAATTCGTGCTAATTAAATAGCATTAAATGTGGGATTTATGAGAAATTTTGGGAAATATTTTTTAATTATTGGTTGCATTTTGGGAACAGCTTGTTCACAAGATTTACAACCAGAATTCATTAAAGTTGATGGCAATTTGCCAGACGAACAAATAGATTCGGTATGCATTATCGCAACAAATGGTAATTTTACCGAATATGAAATGACTGCTGATACCATGAGTAAATTTTACGATAAAAAACAAACTTTCGTTAAAAATGTTTTCGTTACTTTTTTCAATGAAGACAAATCCATAAAATCTACTTTACGCTGCGACACAGCCGAACTAGACGACATCGAAAATACGCTTACCAGCATTGGTAATGTTATAATTAAAAGCGAGGTTGGAAAGATGAAAGCACCACGCGTTGTTTTGAATCGAAATAACAACATTTTATACGCAACGGAAGGTGTAATTTTAATACGAAACAATAATGTTTTACGTGGTAAAAAGATGACTTCAGATTTGAATTTAGAACACGCTCAAATTACTGAAGTTTCAGCAAAAGGTGAATTAACAGATGAAAAACTTGATTGGTAGGTTTCTTGTTATTTTCGTTCTATTTTCGTTAATGCTTTTTGCAGAAAGTAACGATTTACGACCTTATAAATTGATTAATGCTGACACTTTAATCGTGCAAAACATCAATGGTGAATACATTAGTAATTTAATTGGAAATGTTCATTTTTTTTATGGCAAAACAGAATTTTTTGCAGATAAAGCAGATATTTATGAACAACAAAAAATCGTCCGACTTTGGCATAATGTAAGGGTTTATGACGATACGCTTTCGTTATTTGCAGACAAAGTAAATTACTTTCGTAAAACTGAAAAACTGTTTCTCGACAATAATGTAACAATTGAAGAAATTGGAGAAAATTCTCATCGAATTTTCAAAGCAGATTTTGCAAAATACTTTAGAAATGAGCATAAGCTTGACGCCACAAGTCAAGTTTCTTTTCTAGATTTAGACGAAAATATTTTCGGAAATTGTGGAAAACTTACTTACTTAATAACGGATAACTATGGTTATTTAACTGAATCGCCAAAAATATATTTCACCAAGAAAGATACTTTTTCTATTGTCGCAGAAAAAATAGAATATTTTGGAAAAAACAAAAAAATAACAGCTACCTTTAATGTGAAAACCTTTACACATGAAATTGAGATAAATAGCGATTTTTTGCTCTATTTTTCCGCAGAAAATAGGGCAATTTATCAAGGTCAGCCAAAAATGTTTTCTGAGTTTGCAGATGCTTTTGCAACCGAATTTCAAATCTATTTTTCCGAAAATAACATTGAAAATGCACAGCTATTTAATGCTTGCAAAGTACTCTTCAAAACTACCGAAAATTCCCAAAAAATATCGTGGGTAACCGCAGATAAAATGAGTTTTGCATTTGATGATGCAAAAATAAAATTTTGTAACGCTGAAAATAATGTGATTTCATATTTTCAGCAAGAAAAAAATGTTTCGCAAAATGAAGCAAAAGGCGATAAATTAAAGCTCGAAATTAGCGATGACAATAAAATTGATGTTATTCAATTAATTGAAAATGCAGATGGATTATATCGATTTCAACAAAAATAAAAATGGTGGCAGGACCCAGACTTGAACTGGGGACACAAGGCTTTTCAGGCCTCTGCTCTACCAACTGAGCTATCCCGCCACATTAGTTTTGGGACTTTTCAAAAACTGAGCTTTTGGTGTCAAGAAAAAATGTCATTTCCAAAAACTAATTCCAGACACAGATAAGTTAATCTGTTTTATAATAAATTGTTACGCCCAATAAAGCCTTTTGTTGTTCTATCCAATTTTCGTATTGATGCTGTAAACTAAAATTTCTATAATCATGTTTTATCTCATCAAAATCAATTTTGGTCGGCTGTTCTATTTTATAAATATGATAAAATAACATCTTGTTTTCAACAATTGGAAAAATCGGACTAAAATAGCCATCTTGGCGCTTTAGAATATCTTGCAAAATCGCATCACTAAATTGCACATTGGGAATTTTATCAGTCAATTTTAAGCCGACTATTCGATGCCAACCGTTCAAAAATTGTAGCTGATAATATGGGTTAGCTCCTTTTTTCAAATTATCTCTAATTTTAGAAACAAAAGATTTAGCTTGTTCATATTTTTTGTTCGCCTCTACCATTTTACGCATTTTAGGAAGAGCGTCTTCATAACCAATTTGTTTTGACATTTTCTTTTTTTTCAAAAATATCACAGCAAAACCATCATCTACTTTGATTATTTTTTTGAATTTTTCACCATTCCACATTCGCAATAACTCTTTTTTGTGTTCACCCAAAAAGCCAATATATTCAAACTCCGCATCAGCATTACTGAAGGAAGTTTGAAATGATTCGTAATTACGAAGGTGTGACAAGTAACGTGTTGAATCGAAAATTGTTTGAATTTTTAAGACCGCTTTTTCGCGACGCATCTCATTTAATGTTTTTTTTAGCTTTTCAAATCTAAATTCATCAAATGAAATTTTTCCAGCTGGAATTTCGGCAATTTTATGTAAAATTATCCAACCATTATCAAATGCAAAAGGTGTGGAAAATTGGTCAATTTCCATTTTTAAAAGTTTTTCTTTAATTTCAAAAGGCAATTTTAAATATTCGATAATCTCATTTTTGGGTATTTTTATTTTCGTACCAAAACAAAAATCGTATTTTTCAAAATCGCATTTCCTTGATATTTGGTCTCCTATTATTTTCACATTATCATTATTTTTTGTGAAAATATAGTCAAATACCACGGCATCATTTCGATAATATGCAGATGTATTTTGGTTATAATCTTCTTCCAACAGCTGAATAAGTGAATCAATGTCTGCTTCTATTTCCAATTCATCAGTAACGACTTTTACGCCGACAATTTGCATACTATCTGGCGTCACAAAATCTTTTTTATGCTGTTCATAAAACGCAAAATAATCCGTTGAATCTGTTGGGTTTGTTGGATTTGTTTCTAATAATTTTGATAATTGTGATTTAATTTTATCGTAGTCTGGAATATAATCTGAAAAATGGGAAGTTACTTGAAAATAAATATAATCATCATTTGAAGGAATAAAACCATGATATTTATCGTTCCCTATTAATTTTGCAATGTATTTATCAACTTTATCATAATTTTCAAATTTATCTAAATAGATGAGTGAATTTTCAACATGTAAGTGATATTTTTGAGTAATTTCAGAAATTTTTTGTTGGTTAGAAGTATTCTCTAAAAATTCGTTTATAATCTGTTCCTGTAATGCATTAACGCGTATTTTAATTTTCTGAACTGTTACCGTTGGCACAATGAATTCTTCAATATTTTCCTCAAAATACTTTTTGTATTCCAAATCTATCTTGTCAACTTTAGAGATATAGTTTTTCCAAAATCTATTAGCAATTTCATCTCGATTTTGATGCTTAAATTCTTTTTTTTCAACCACCTTAAAAAAAATCATTCCACCATTAATTTTAACCACTTTGGAAATCTCACCTACTTCCATATTTAGTGCTGTCGAAATTATTGTAACAGGAAGATTATTCATTTCATCAGCTTCGGAGAGAAACCCACTTTTCACAGTTGAGACTGAAATTTTTCCTGTTTTTTGCCAAATTTTACGCAATTCATTGGCACTATTTTCACAAAATATTTCTGCACTCAAAAACAATAATTTATTGTACATCTCAGTAATTTCTGCTTCGCTCAAAGTAGAATCTTGCTCAATCGTTTGTAAAATAATTTCATCGACAGTTGTCTTCACACTATCAATAAAATCAGTCTCAAATAAAAGGACAAATTCAAGTTTCACTTTTTGAGTTTTTCCAAGTTCATTTTGATTTTCACGAAACAGCTTTTGTGCATCTATAAACGACGCATTTGGCGGAATATTTGCATCTTCTACATCAACAATTGCATAGCCAAAATCTATTTTTGTCTCATCTTTAAAGTATTGCTCAAACAGCTCTTCATCTGTTTTTGTGAAAGATTTTTCCAACAAATTTTTAATCTTATCTCGCAAAATTGATTTTTCCATTTTGGCTAAAATTTGTTTACCTTTTTCAGTTTGCTGAAATTCTTCAAACTTTTTAAAATCAAATTTACCATTTGTCTGGAATTTTGCGTGATTTCCAAGTTGTTGAACAAAAAACGCTTCCAATTCCGCATCATCGACATAAACATTATTTTTGTACGCGTACTGCAACAATATCTGCGTTTCCATCACTTTGTTCAAAGCAATTTCGTACTTAATTTCAACATCGAGAGAATCGTGCAAACTTTTCATTTCTTTTTGAATATCTTCCAACTTTATCTCGTACTGCCCTATTTGAGCTACTATCGTGGCAAAAAGAAAATTCAAAAATATCAACATCAACATTACAAATACTATTTTCTTCATCATCAACCTTTGTGTTTTCGTTTATTGTCAAAAAGAAATTCATCATAAAATAATCAAGATTTTCTTTTGACAAATTGTGCGACAAATAGAGTTGTGCGAAAGAGGTGAAATTAATGATGAATAAAAACTGGAAAATCACAAAAGGTGATAAACCGCTGATTGCAACCGCGATTCATAGCGGTCATAAAGTGCGAAGTGAAGTGGAAAATATTTTTGCCATTAGCCCAAAATCACGCTTTCGAGAAGAAGATCCATTTACCGAAATCCTCACTGACATTTCTGATAATAGCATTATTATTTCCACTTCTCGCTTTGAATTCGATTTGAATAGAAATCGTGAAAAAGCCGTTTATCTTCAACCAAAACACGCGTGGAATTTAAAAATTTATAAAAAGACTCCGCCAGCAATAATCAAGGAAAAATCGCTAAAGTTATACGATGCTTTTTATCAAAATTTACAAGAATATTTAGATGAACAAAAAATAAAATTTGGCAAATTTGTGGTTTTTGATATCCATTCTTACAATCATCAAAGAAAGGGTGAAAATACGGCATTTGATGACCCACAAAAAAACCCAGAAATAATCATTGGCACCAGCAACATGAAAACATCAACATGGAAAAAACGCATAATCAATCGAATTTTAAATGATTTTCAGCACGCTGATTTTTTTGGACAAAAATTGGATACAAAATTAAATGTAAAATTTACAGGTGGTAACTTTGCGAGATGGATTCATCAAAATTACCCTAATTCAGCTTGCGTTTTATCAATCGAATTCAAAAAAATATTTATGAACGAATGGAGCGGTAAACTTGATAAAAATATTTTTGTAAAATTGCATCAAATTCTACAAACAGTAGCAAATGGCACTTTGCAAGAATTAGAAAAATAATTTTATAGATGGAACAAAAATTGCGTTCACAAATCATTAAACATAGGAGAAATAAATGAATAAACTTCAAATAATAATTTTATTGGCATTCATACCAATTTTGGCTTTTTCACAGCAAAT
>CAZWYK010000026.1:0-11033 GCA_964638205.1 uncultured Candidatus Cloacimonadota bacterium
GCAGAATCGCGTTTTCAAAATCTCCCACTTCGCAACTATTTGCCACGATGCCTGTGTGTTCAATAAATTCTGGTAATCCTCCCACTGGTGTGGCAACCACTCCCAAATTCATATCATACGCAATCTGCATCACTCCACTTTGGGTTGCTTTTTTATATGGTAGCGCAAGTACATCTGCTGCTTTGAAAAACAGTTCAATTTCTTCGTTTGCAACAAATCTGTTGATGAGTGTAACTTCATCTTCGAGTTGATTTTCTGTAATTATTTTTTGATAATGTTTATCGCTTCCATAAACTTCCCCCACGATGAGCAAATGAGCATTATCAATGGTTTTGATGATTTTAGCAAATGCTTCCAACAGAATGTCTAACCCTTTATATGGTTTGATATACCCGAAAAAGAGGATAACCTTTTTGTCTGTTAAATTTATTTTTTTTTTGGCAGTTTGCGGTGTGTATTTGCCAAAGTTAAAGCAATTATAGATGGGGTGAAATGCTGAAATTATCTTCTTGCCTGGGAAAAGTTTGTTAGCATCATCGAAAACAGCTTTGGAAAGGGTAATGATTTTGTCTGCATTTTTGAGTGCGTATTTTGTGAATTGGTTGGCAAAAAGCCATTTTTCGTGGAAATCTATGTTATGTGGAATGAAATAAATTTTCATCTTTTTGCGCAACTTTTTGGCGATATAGCCAAAAGCTGGTGCAAAGAAAGGTAACCAATAATTGATGATTAAAACATCGGGTTGCCAATTTTTTATTGATTTTATAGTGGTGTTCCAAGTGGTTGGAAAGTATGGAATAAGCTGCGATTCAATTTCGAAGTTTGCCTTGTGTTCACTGTGTTCTACTTGTTCTTTGCCGGGAAAGATAATTTTGGGATATTGTTTTTGGAAATTGAAAAATTTAACGGTGTGACTTTTGCAAAATTCTTCTGCTAACATTTGACCAAACTTAGCAATCCCACCTCGAAATGGATAAGCTGGTCCCAAAAAAGCTATTTTCATTTTTCTTCTTCACTGATGATTACATTCGCGATAAATTCATCATATTCAGCTTTTGGGCACATCTCGGCGATGCTGTTCAATATTTCCAACATATTTGGAAAAGACATCGAAAATTCAAAAATCCTCATCTTATCTTCACCTTGATGATGAATACCAATTGTTTTGTGTTTACCATCGTTCAGCACAATTTTATGAATAGAATCCCAGGAGATAATTACTTTCTTTTTTGCTAAAAATTTGAAGATAATGTTCTCTTTTGTGAAGGTAATTGCATTCAGCGTAAGTAGGTTTCTCAGCACGGTGTTCAAGGCTAAAAAAATGATGATAAATGGAATCATCTTAGTAAATTTTGAAGAGTCAGCATCTACTTTTTGGAAAATAATCCAAACTGCGTAACCGATTGCCAAAATTGATAAGAATAAAGCAAAAAAACGAATGAACTGTTTGAATTTATAAGTACGCGGTAAACCTTTTTTTTCATTTATGTTTATTAAATGATTTATATCTATTTTTTTCATCAAACACCTCTTTTTAATTCGTCTAAAATATAATCTGGAACACTAAATTTTTCAAAAATCTTAAGGTCATATCCTTCCCCGTGAAAATCTGACCCCCCCGTTCTGATTAACCCATTTTTTAAAGCGATTTCATTGTAATGATAAATTAAAGCATCGTTACATTTTGCGTAAAATACCTCCAAACCATCGATGCCAAAACTGATAATATCGTAAACATAATTGTCGTTTCGCAAACTGTATGGATGTGCTAAAACGCTTATACCACCTGCTTTTCTGACTTGTTCAATAACCTCTTTTACATCGGGCGCCAACTTGGGTATATAGGCGTAGCAATGCTCACCCAAATATTTTTCGAAAGCTTCAAATTTATCTTTACAAAAACCGTTTTCAATTAGTGCATTTGAGATGTGTGGTCTGCCGAGATAATTATTTTCTCCGGCTTTTTTTTGAATTTCGTCAAAATCTAAATAGATATCAAGTTCTGCCAATTTTTGTACGATTTTTTTGGCACGCAGGAAGCGACTATTGTAAATTGAATTCAAAAGTTGGTTAAATTCCTCACTATTGGGATCAATATTATAAGCGAGAATATGGACTTCTCGATTTTGGTGTGAAGCACTTATTTCAACACCTGGAATCAGTTCAATATTGTATTGTTGCGCATATTGAATAGCTTCTCGATAGCCATCCAAATTATCGTGATCTGTGATAGATATTACATTCAAACCAAAATTATTCGCCATTTCAATTACTTCTCTTGGTGAAAATGTACCATCCGAGTAATTTGTGTGAATGTGTAAGTTTACCTTCTTCATCTATTTTCCTTATTTTTTTAATATTTTTGCAGTTTTTTTTGTTTTTTTCGTTCAAATTGTCAACTGTTATTAAATCTTTTATTTTTTTTCTTGCTAATTTTGAACTACTATTTCCATTTGCATCATTGTTATTTGGAGAAAAAAAACTATGAAAAAATCAATGTTAATATTAGCAATTATTCTTGCTGGATGTTCGCTTCCTGATGAAGTAGGCATGCCAAGTTGGACGACTAATTTTCGCTTATTTTTCGTGAACGATAGTTGGCAATCAACCGAATTGGCAAACGATTCCACCTTGGTTGTGAATGATGGTATTTTAGAATTTCACGATATTGCTGTTGAATCTGAAGCAATTGAACTTTCGATTGAAGCAATGGAAAATTTTGAAGCAATTGAACTTGGTGAGATTTCTATAAATCAACCTTCCGCAAGAGATGAAACTGTTGTCTTGTCAGATTTTATTCCCGAATCAATTCCGCCTAATCTACCCATTCCACAATTTATTTTGGAAGAGGTAGTTTTGGAATTTACTCCGTTTTCTGAGTTTGAAACAGTTACCTTTTCGGCAGGGATAATGCCAGTTACAATCACAAATAACACATTGATTCCATTGGGAGATGTAAATAATAGTGCACCATTTAATGTCGAGATTTATAATTATCAAACAGATGATTCATTGTTTACAATTATTTTTGATGATATAGATTTGGGTGAGAGTCAAACCAAAAATGTGGAACTAAATGGCAAAACTTTTCCAAATACAATTGGTGCAAAAATAAACGGTGGTAGCAGTGGTAGTGATGGCACAATTGTAGATATAGATACAATTGTTGGTGTCAATATTCAAATGCTCGATGTGGCAGCAAGTCAAGTGGTGGCACCTATTCCACTCCAAAATTTGACAAAAACTTTCAAAATTGGAATAGATGAAGATGTTGTTGTTTATCAAGCAACAATGGATAGTTCTGCAAATTCACTTGATTTAGTCATTGAAAATGAGCTTGATCTTACCGTTAATGCCGCAATTCATATCGAAAATTTTAAACTTGCAAATGAAGAAACTGATTTTGTTTTGAATCTTGTTATTCCGCGCAACGGAGAGTACATCTCCAATATCAATTTGAATGGTGCACAAATTGGCAATGGTGAAAATTCACTTGATTCACTCATTGTAACAGTTACAGCTTTTACGGATTCAACGCTAGATGCCCGTGAGATAAATTCAAATGATGATTTTAGCGTGGATATCTTAGTGAGTGAACTGTCGTTTTCTTCAATAACTGGCATCATCAAACCATTTGAACAAAGCGAAATTACAGACGAAATAGAGATAGATTTTAGCTATCCAAGTTTTACGGAAGGAACCACTTTTACCGGCAATACAACCCTCACCTTCAGGATTGACTCCCCCATCTATGCCGTTGCCGAAAACATCGAATTCATTGCACATTCAGATACGGAGAGCGATACTCTAAAAGATAATTCAGGAAATTTGCCAACTTTTGAAATTAACCCCGGATTTAATGAAATAATTTGGACTTCAGATGAATATAATATCAATACGCTACTTTCTATTTGGCCAGAAAACATTGAATATTCAATTGTGCCGACAATTGGAAGCGAAGAGCAAATTGTTGAGCTTTCTTTAAGTGATGAAATTTCAATGGAAATTGAAATAACATCCCAATTGGCAATCCACACAGATGTAGGTGGAGTTTGGTTTGTGCTGGAAAATGATGATGACACACCAACTATTACTACTGTAAATACTACTGAATTTGATGATGAAAAATTTAATGCTTTCCAAAATGGAAAAATGATGATAGAATACATCAATACAACTGGCGTGCAAGTTGTTGCCGATATTTTAATCGCAAGAGATAGCTTGCAGATTTTCGAGTTTATTTACGAATATGAAAATACGCCAGATTCACTAATCTTTGTTTCGGATAGTTTATTGTTTTCCGCTGAAAGCCAAATTTTTGAGATTGAATTAACACAAGATGATTTAGAAATATTTAGAGCAGATTCAGTTTTTGTGGGAAGCAGAATAAATGTTTATAGTAATGGTTTGCAACCTTTTGGTGGAGGAGTGGAAATCATCGGTGAGTTACAGCTTGAAATAGAAATCAATGAAGATTTGCTGGAGGATTAAGATGAAAAAAACAATCTTGTTTTGTACTTTTTTAACATCCATTTTGTTTGCACAAACATCAGATTTTTTTGATAATCCAGCTAGCATTGCCCCACGAAATTATTCTACCATGGTTGTTCCATTAATCTCTTTTGATGGAGATATTTCTAATTCGCTTTTACGACTTGATGACCTCAATATTTTCCAAAAAACAAACGAACTTTCGATTAGTGAAAAAAAACTTTTAACCGCAAATGATTTATCTGTAAACTTGGGCATAAATATGAAAATTGCTGATTATGGATTCAATAATTGGAATTTAGATTTTTCTCTTTATTCTCATTCAAATGTAGATATTTTGGACGATGAATTTTCTAAAATTATTCTTTATGGTAACGAAACAAACCAGCATTATTTGTATAAATCTGGCGATGAAAGTATTTCATATACTTTCGGTAAAATTAAGTTGCAATACGCTCATCCAAAATTTGTGGATTACGCATTAGTGCTGAATGGAATTCACATCGCATCTCTCTATTTTGGTGCAAATATTAACTTGAATTATCCGCTTTTTTACGGTGAAGTTATAGAAAGCACTCAAAGTTTCGGCTCGATGTTAGATAGCTTATATTACGATGCAACTTTGAAATTGAGTTATTTTGAATTAGGAGAATCAACAGTTTCACCTTCGCCGTCATTTGGTTTTGGTGCTATTTTAGAATTGCAAAAAGGTTGGGCATACCTCAAAGTAGATGATATTTTAGGAAATTTAAAATTTAAAAATTTAAAGGCACTTGAATATCGAGAGCGATACTCGAATGAGCTTATCTATTTTGATGAAGATTACGAAATAATTCAAGAATCCATTGAAAATGAGTATCAGATTTCTACTCGTAAAATTTCATTTCACCCAAGTTTAGAGTTAGGTTTTGAACACGAAATCTTCAAAAATACAGATATTTTAGCAAAATACAAATTGATCCAATACGAAACAAAAAATGGACTTTCAGTCGGTGTAAATTATGATTTTATGGAAATTATTCCAATTCAAGTGGTTTGTGGCTATGCAGATCAATTATTTTACGAAGCAAAGTTAGGTTTAAAATTGAGAAAATTCGAATGGTCTATTTCTTCCAATTTTTATCACGGGTTTTTCAGATATGCAAAAGGAATTGGTGTTAGTTCTGAAATGCGGATAAATTTTTAAAGCAAACCCCATCTTTTACGGAAAAATAATTCCACACAAAATGACAGTAAAAAAATGGAAAGAAAAAACCATTTTTTATAAATTGGAATTGCTCGATTTTTAGAAAATTCAACTATTTTTGCAGTAGGCAAACTAAATTTTTGCAATTTTGAATTTTCAATTAATTTCCCACCAGTTTGTTCAGAAATGTGTGCTAACAATGGTAGGTTGACATCGCGGTCAAAATTTTCTGGATTGTCTTTATTAACTATAAACTCACCCTCAGTTATTTGATTTGTTTTTTCATTTTCGATGAGATAATAGTAATTTCCTGCTTTATTTAATTTGAATTTAACAAAATAATTATCCTCTTTATTGAGCATAAATTTTTCTAAAATCAAGTTATCGCTTTCATTAAAAATCGATATTTTACAATTTAAATCCGAAACTGGTGAAAGTGTTTCGTCGAAAGCCGATAATGTTATTTTGATACTTTCATTCAAAAAATAACTATTTTTGTCAGTAAATGCAACAAAACGTTCACTCTTTTTTTGAGCAAACCAATTGATGACATCTCCAATAAATTTTTGGTATTTGTTGTCGTCATCCCACAATTGCCATTTCCAAAAATTCGTGAAAGCAAAGTGCAAAATATTTCGTTCATCATTTAGAATTATGGCAGCACTTTTTTCATCGTTATTAAATTTTGCCAAAATTTCGGATTGCACTTTGGGATTTACGTAAAAATAACGAACAGGTGGGATATTTTTTGTTTTACTAAAAACATTAAAAGTTTCATATTTACTGCAGCTTTTAGTTATGTTAAAAGTTGCTTCGAAGCTGGAATTTATCTTTGAATTTTGAACTGGGATTAGATTTGCAAGGGTGGAAATTGGCTTTCCAAAAAAGATTAAACCGCCATCAGTTTTATGGAAATTTTCGATTAATTTTGCTTCATTTTGCGAAAATTTCAAGCTATTTTCATTAATGCAAACGAGGAGAGATGCATCGTTAATCTCATTTTTCAGAATCACTCTTTTTTGCTGATTAAAGAGTCCATTACTTTTTCGTAAAAACTGAACGTTCCAACGAGAATTCGTTTTGATAGCATCGATGATGAATTTCACTTCCCAATTTAGTTTTTCAGAAATTATCACAATTTTAGTACGATTATTTTTAACTTGGGTTGCACCTGAAAATTGGTTGTTGAATTTATTGATTTCATCAAGCGAATCGCCTTCTACAGTGACTTTAAAATGTTGCAACCCATTATTTTGAAATGCGTGCTCAAAGTTAATTGTCACAAAATTATTATCTATAAAATCAATATTTTTTGTTTGTATTACTTTATTCTTTATAATCAATTTCACAGTTGCTTTCTCTTCGTAAAACTGCGAATTTATGTTTACTTTTATTGGCGTCGGTTCGCCTTTATATGCGATTTTATTATAATCTAAATCATCAATCATTAAATCGCAGTAATCTGATTTAAAATTTGGATTTACCGTAAAAATAGGAATTTTTAATGCCGAGATTAGTGAGAAATCGTCATCTTTAAACCATCCGTCTGAAAAGAGAAAAATTGATGAAATTTTAGATAAGTCTGCTTTTTGAGATAATTCTACAAGTGATTTTGATAGATTAGTCGAGTTGCTATTTTTATCTAAACCATCAGCAAATTTATAGTGGATAACTTCATAGTTTTTAGTCACAATGTTTTCTGCAAGTTGCGTTGATATTTGATTGAAAACTTGCGTTTTGCTTATTTGTTCATTCTTTTGTTTCATGCTATCAGAAATATCTTCCAGAAAAATAACTTTAGGTTTTTCTTTTAAATGTTTAGTAAAATATAAAATTGGATTCAAAAGTAAAAGAACAAGAAAGATCAAAGTAATCGATCGTAAAGAAATGAGTAAATATTTTCGCCAACCAAAAAGCTGTGGTTCGCTTTTTTGATAGAACAAAATTGTGGCAATCACCACTACAATCATCGCAAAAATTATCATATTACCAAATTTGTTGTGGCACTTTTTTTGTTAATAAAAATTTATTTGGGGGCAGATTTTCATCGATAATAATTGGTAAATTCTTGATTTTCAATTTTGCTTTTATTTTTTTTATCATTTCACCTTTGAAGCCTTTGAAGAGAGAAATGTCATTTGTAGAAATCATAATAGTTTGATTACTGTATCTTTTCACAATTTTCTGCATCAAAATATTTGCTCTCACCAATTCACCAAAAGTTGGATGAAATGGACCTGCAATAATATTTTGAGATTCTATATCAGAATGTAAACCGACTTTTGCAATGTTAATTTTTGTAAATTTAGTTATCATTTCTGTACAAACTGAAACAGCTTTGTCCAAATTTATTGGTGAAAATTTACTATCTCGAAACTGTTGTGCTAAAGTAGTATCTTCAATAACGATTGTTGGATAAATTCGTACAAAATCAGGATTTATTTTCAACGTTTTTTCGATTGTGTTTTGCAGTGAATTTTCTGAAAATCCTGGTAAACCAGGCATTAATTGAATGCCTAACTCAAAATTATTTTTTTTAATTAAAAGAGCATTTTTGATTGCTGTTTTTGATGAGTAACCGCGTTCGCTTTTTTGCAAAACTAAATCGTCAAAACTTTGGATGCCAAGTTCGATAGTTTGCACATTATTTTTACGGCAAAATTGTAAAATTTCTTCGTTGATACAATCTGGTCTTGTGGAGATTCGAATGCCTGAAATTTTATCATTAAACGGTTTAACAATATCAATAAATTGTTGTTGAATTTCAAATTTTAGATTGGTAAATGTTCCACCAAAAAATGCAATTTGTTTATTTTTACTAGGATTATTTTTGCAAAAAAAATCAATTTCGGATTGCCATTTTTCCAAATCAAGAGAACTAATTTTTGTGATTGCTTTTTGATTGCAATATACACAGCTAAACGGGCAACCGAGATGCGGAATAAAAAGCGGTAAAATCTTCAATCAAACACCCAATTTCTCACACGCTTTTTTAGCGGCAATTTGGTGAGCTTCCTTCTTATTTTTACCTTCTCCCATTCCGAAAAATTCATCGTTAATATAAACTTTTGCTGTGAAAGTTTTTTCATGTTCAGGCCCAATTTCACTAACAATTTTGTAAATAGGTACTGTGCTATTTTGGGATTGTGTAAATTCCTGTAAAATGCTTTTGTAGTTGGTTAAATCATCAGTTTCTATGTATAATTCAAAGCTATTTATGATGTGATTACGAATAAAATTTCTTGTTTTATTCAGACCACCATCAATGAAAATCGCACAAATAATGCTCTCAACTGCATTTCCCAAAATGGAATTTATTTTTTCACCTTTCATTTGTTTGGTTTTAGAATTTATTTTCAGATCGGGCAAAAGGTTTAGTTCAATTGCTTTGATTTTGAGGAATTTTCGAGAAACAAGCTTGGATTTTAATTCAGATAGTTGCCCTTCAGAATAATTTGGATATTTTAGGAATAATTCTTCTGAAATAATGAGTCCTAAAACAGCATCACCCAAAAATTCCATTCGTTCAAAAGTTAGTTCGCCAGATTGATTTGCAGTGTACGATGTGTGTGTTATGGCAGTTTCTAGCACAGATTTATTTTCGAAAGAATAACCGATTTTTTTTTCTATTTTTTGTATTTTTTGAGAAGATATGGTAGATACTGAAATTTTGGCAATAATGTGTTTAAATAATTTTTTCAAAATAGAAATAAGGCGAGAAATTCTCGCCTTTCCTTTTAATGCTTTTTGAAAATAATCACGCCGTTATGCCCACCAAAACCGAGAGAGTTACTGAGTGCATAACTAACTTTATGTTCGATTGCTTTATTTGGAACATAATTTAGATCGCAGTTTAGATCTGGGTTTTCATAATTTATAGTTGGATGAATTTTACCAGTTTCAAGTGATTTACAACAAGCCATCGCTTCTATTCCAGCCGCTGCGCCGAGAGTGTGTCCAGTCATAGATTTTGTGGAATTAACTTTCAACTTATAGGCGTGCTCACCAAAAACTGTTTTGATGGCAGCAGTTTCGTTTTTGTCATTGAGTGGAGTCGATGTACCATGTGCATTGATGTAATCAATTTTATCTGCTGTAATTTTGGCATCGTTAAGTGCCAATTGCATTGCCCGTGCACCACCTTCGCCATTTTCAGCTGGAGCTGTAACATGAAATGCATCGCAAGTTGCACCGTATCCGACGATTTCTGCATAAATTTTAGCACCGCGTTTTTTAGCATGTTCCAACTCTTCCAAAACTAAAATACCAGCACCTTCAGCCATTACGAAACCATCGCGTTCTTTATCGAACGGACGGCACGCTTTCAATGGTTCGTCATTTCTAGTGCTAAGAGCTTTCATAGCAGAAAAACCTGCCACCGAAAGCGGAGTAACCGAAGCTTCTGAACCACCCGCGAGCATAATATCTGCATCGCCGTATTGGAGAGAACGAAAAGCAGTTCCCAAAGCGTGATTTGCAGAAGCACAAGCAGATGCAATGTTGAAATTCAAACCTCTAAAATTATATTTGATTGCGATTTCTGCAGATGCAATGTTAGCAATCATTTTAGGTATAAAAAATGGACTAATTCTTTTTGGTCCTTTTTGGGAAAGTTTTACAGCTTCTATCTCGAAAGATTCCATTCCACCGATTCCAGTTGCCACCATTACGCCAGCTTTATCATGATTAAATTCTGTTTCTAATAAACCCGAATCTTCCATCGCTTCTTTGGCTGCAATGAGAGCTAACATCGTGTAGCGATCCATTTTTTTTATCGCTTTTCGGTCAAAATGGTTTTTCGGGTCGAAATCTTTTATTTCACCAGCGATTTGAGCTGCGTAATCATCAGTAATTTCAAAGTTAGAAATTTTCCCAATACCTGATTTTCCAGCTAATAAATTTTTCCAAGTTTCATTTGTGTTTTTACCGATAGGCGTAAAAGCCCCTAAACCTGTAACAACAATTCTTCTCATAAAAAAACCTCTCAAAATAATAGTGGAGACAGTTTTGCCTCCACTATTACTAGTAATTTGTTAACCTACGATTCCTTTCAAATATTCAACTGCTTTGCCAACCGTAATGAGTTTTTCAGCATCTTCATCTTCAATGTCAATATCAAATTCTTCTTCAAATTTCATGATAAGTTCCACAGTATCCAAAGAATCTGCACCTAAATCATCAATAAAATTTGCTTCCAATGTGATTTCGCTTGCGTCAACACCTAATTCATCAACAATAATTTCTTTTACTTTTGCTTCAATATCCATTTTTCCTCCTCCTTTTTTGGATTACATTATTAGCCCACCATCTACATTGATGGTTTGACCAGTTATATAATTGGCTTTTTCGGAAGCCA